>CAYPIB010000028.1:0-282 GCA_964410675.1 uncultured Roseburia sp. | reverse complement strand
TGCGCGGGAATACTCTGAAATATGTGAGCAGAGGCGGTTTGAAGCTAGAAAAGGCAATTACGGACTTTGCTCTTTCATTAAGTGATGCGGTGTGCATGGACATCGGTGCCTCTACCGGCGGCTTTACCGATTGTATGCTGCAAAATGGAGCTAAAAAAGTATTCGCTATTGATGTAGGGCATGGACAGCTTGACTGGAAGCTTCGTAATGACAAACGGGTCATTTGCATGGAAAAAACTAATTTCAGGTATATCACAAAGGAACAGGTGGCAGAAGAGATTG
>CAYPIB010000027.1:0-26624 GCA_964410675.1 uncultured Roseburia sp. | reverse complement strand
CATGTTCTATGTAAATGAAAGATGGTTGGGCGGTATGCTTACAAACTTCAAAACCATCCAAGGTAGAATTAAGCGTTTAAAAGATATTGAAGTTATGGCTGAAGACGGAACTTTCGATGTATTACCAAAGAAAGAAGTAATCGGCATTAAAAAAGAATGGGAAAAACTTGAGAAGAACTTAGGCGGAATTAAAAATATGAAGAGAGTGCCGGATGCAATCTTCGTTGTAGATCCTAAAAAGGAAAGAATCTGTATTCAGGAAGCGCATTCACTTGGTATTACTTTAATCGGTATTGCTGATACAAACTGTGATCCGGAAGAACTTGATTTTGTAATTCCTGGTAATGATGATGCAATCCGTGCTGTAAAATTAATTGTTGCTAAAATGGCAGATGCTGTTATTGAAGCAAACCAAGGTGAAATCGGAGAAGTTTCAGAGGAAGCAGAAGCTTCTGAGGCAGTAGAAGCATAATCCAAAACGATTGAATTTATTACAGCATAGAAGACTTTGTTTTCTGTGCTGTATGCAAATAAAAGAAGAAACTATATATAAATAGTAAGTATGGAGGAAATAAACATGGCTATTACAGCAGGAATGGTAAAGGAATTACGAGAATTAACCGGTGCAGGTATGATGGACTGTAAGAAGGCTCTTACAGAAACAAATGGTGATATGGAAGCGGCTGTAGAATTTTTAAGAAAGCATGGACAGGCAAAAGCAGAGAAGAAAGCTGGCAGAGTAGCAGCAGAAGGTCTTTGCCGTATTTCTATAAAAGATGATAAAGTAGCGGCAGTTGTAGAAGTAAACTCTGAGACAGACTTTGTTGCTAAAAATGAAGAGTTCCAAAATTTTGTCACAGCAGTTGCAGATCAGGCAATTGAAAGTAATGCAGCAGATATTAACGCTTTCATGGAAGAAGCTTGGAATTTAGATGCAGCAAAAACGGTAAAAGAAGCTTTAATTGAAAAGATTTCAGTGATCGGTGAGAACTTAACAATCAGAAGATTCGAAAAAGTTACAGCAGAAAATGGCTGTGTTGTTTCTTATACACATGGCGGCGGTAGAATCGGTGTTATTGTAGATGCTGAAACAAATGTAGTAAATGATGCGGTAAAAGAAGCGCTTACAAATATTGCAATGCAGATTGCTGCTTTAGCTCCAAAATATGTTTCTACTGATGAAGTGTCAGAAGAATATAAAGAGCATGAAAAAGAAATTTTAAAAGCTCAGATTGAAGCTGATCCTAAAATGGCAGGCAAGCCTGAAAAAGTTATTGAAGGCATAGTTACAGGCCGTTTAAATAAAGAGTTAAAAGAAGTTTGCTTATTAGAGCAGACATATGTAAAAGCAGAAGATGGCAAGCAGACGGTTGCTCAGTATGTTGCTCAGGTAGCAAAAGATAACAGCGCTGACTTAAAGGTTAAGAAGTTTGTTCGCTATGAAACCGGCGAAGGTATTGAGAAAAAAGAAGAAGATTTTGCGGCTGAAGTGGCAGCACAGATGGGTAAATAATCTAATTTTGTAAGAACTTTCATTCCCCCGGAGAAGCTCGTAATTATGAGCACTCTGGGGGTTTTTAAATCCCTAAAATAAAACAAGGAGTACATACTATGGTATTATTAATTCAATGTTTGGTTCTATGTACACTATTTACTTTTGCGATACTACCAGCACAATATAAAAATCCGCTTTCTCAGGTTATGTTATACCCAACAGCTATCCGTAAAAGAGTGTTAATTATTAAGGCACAATTGGTTAAGGAATTTTAAGCTTTAAAATACAGGGGGGTTAACATGTTTATACAATTAATGATAAAATATGGTTGGTATGCTTTGCTAGTCGTGGTAGTTGGAGAAATGGTCATTCCTTATATTCTTGCGCCATTTTACAAAGGATATCATCATACAACAATGGTAATCAGTACATTGGGTAATAGCAATAGCCCTGTTCGTCTGCCATTTAATCTTTGGATGTTGCTTGCCGGAGTTTTATTCTTTCTGTCTATACCATCTATCTTTCATGCCTATCATAAGGTTTCAAAACCACTTAGCATTGCGACCGTTTCATTTATCGCAATATTTGCTATAGGAGCGTGTATATTTTCATGCTTTTTTAGTGTCAATGAAACAAAAGATATCATTACGACTGCCTCCAAAATACATGGTGCAGGTTCAGCAATAGGCTTTATGCTGCTTTTGTTTGTTCCATTGTTTTTGACAATCCTTTCTTTTAGGTCGGGCGATAGAGCAGGTGGCATTCTATCTATTGTTTCTTTTATTCTTTCTTTGCTATTTTTTGTTTTATTTATTATGGCAGATAAACCGGAATTTCAACATACAATAATAGCAAAAGAAGGATTATGGCAAGGATTGAACTTGCTGTTTATGTATTTGCCGTTTTTCTTTATTTCCCTTAGAAATACATTAGTTAAAATATCCTGATGATATAATAGTAAAATATGCAGTTGCAAAAAACTGAAAAGATGTAAAAGGAGTAAGATAATCATGAGTCAAAAAATAGCGTTGATAACCGGTGCAAATTCAGGTATGGGGAAGGCAACAGCTGCCTCTTTTGCAAAAATGGGCATGGATGTGATTATGTTGTGTCGTAATAAAGAAAGAGGGGAAGCGGCAATTCGTGAAGTGTTGGCACAGAGCCAAGGGAATGTTTCACTGATGCTGTGTGATTTGGCGGACATGGCAGACATAAAGCGGTTTTGCAATGAATTTAAGAGTAAATATAGTCAGTTGGATATTTTGGTGTGTAATGCCGGGGTAATTACGCTGGACCGCCGTGAGACAAAGGACGGTCTTGAACTACAATTTGGTGTCAATCATATCGGTCACTTTTTGTTGACACTTAACCTTCTTAATCTGATTCAGTCTGCCGACAATGCTCGTATTGTGGTGGTAGGTTCAGGTGCCCATAAGATTGGCAGCATAGATTTCGATAATATACCCCTAATAAGAGGCTATTCCGTTTTTTCTGCTTATGGACGATCAAAGCTGTGCAATCTGTTATTCACTAAGGAATTAGCACGGCGACTTGGGGACTCTGTCACAGTAAACTGCGTTCATCCCGGTGCAGTAGCTACCAATATGGGTGTGGACAGAGACACCGGACTAGGCAAAACAGTAATGAAGCTTTTAAAACCTTTTTTCAGGACACCAGAAGAGGGTGCTGCCACAGCTATAACTGTGGCTACAAGTGAGGAACTGTCTCGTATCACTGGGGAATATTTTTACAACAGCAAGATACATAAATCTTCAAAGCGTTCCCATGATGAGCAACTGGCAGGAGAGCTTTGGAGGGTCAGTGAGGAAATCGTTTCCGCTTTCATTTGAATAATCCTCCAAATTATATTATATCGGTATACTAATAATCAAACAAAAATTCGTTTGTGTATACTCAGCTTCACACACGCCTCCATACCGCTGCGCAATTTCCTGCATTCCGGCAAAACCATAACCATGCGATGCCGCATCCCTTTTAGATGTTATAAAATTACCATTCTCAAGTTTGGGAATTTGTTCCAAGGTATTTTCTAACCGCAGCATAAGCATACCCTTGTCAGCACGGGCACGCAGAGTAATGCATTTCTTTTCAGCTTTTTTTGCTGCTTCTATGGCATTATCCAATGCGTTGCCAAGTAAAGCACAAAGTTCTACATCAGATAGGGTTAGCTTATCAGGTAAGCTAACTTTAATATCAGCCTGAATCTCATTTTCTTCCATCAGAGAAACTTTACTGGAGATTACGGCATTGGCAATATCATTTTGGCAATACCGTTTTCCATCCATTAACTTGGGCGAACAAGAAAGCTTTTCCAGATATTGCTGTGCACCTTCGATTTTGCCATTTTTTAATAATACCTGTGCGGCGGCAATATGGTTGTGCAAATCATGCCGCAAAGTACGCACTCCAATATGCTCCCGCCGAAGGCTTTGATAATAAGCCTCCCTCATCTCTGCCAGTTTCTGTCTTTGTTCCATATCTTCATGTCGGGAAAGTACCACCATGGCAACAAGGAGAGTCAAGGCGGACAATGCGGTAAATGGTAAAATGGTGTAGGCAATGCGTTGTACAATGAGCTGGTACACATCATAGTCGAAATTTTTTGCATTCCATATGGTAAAGGATAAGGTTGAAAACAGCGGTGCCAAAGTAAGACCGCCCAACAGACCCCATAGCTTCGGAGAAAGAGAGGAAACCCCATTTTTAGGGACAATCTTCCTTCCTAAAAGCCATATTAACAGCAAAGAAAATAGTTTAACGATACGCACCATGCTTTCATAGCAGTTACTGAGCTTGGGAAAAGCAGCTGTATCAATCATCATACATAAAGGGATTAGCAGACTATAAAAAATCATACCGGTGACTAATCGAGAATACCATGCCCCTTCATAACAAAGTAAAAAAGCTGCGATAAAAAACGGAAACATAATTAGTGGATTTTCGTCACCAATCCAACTCTTATTTAGGATGGCTATTCCAAATATTAAATATTGAAGTATGTTGCGAATCCATCCTTTGGTTGGCTGAAGAAAGAGAGAGACTGTTTTGCTCATCATAAGTCCGCTACAAACAGATATCAGTATCCCTATAACAATAATAATAAAATCCAATTCATCTCTCCCTTCCTTAATCCAATAGAGCGCGAGTTAACGAAAGCATGGCTGTTTTTTGATAAGCTCGGCTGATAGGCAGTGTAATACCATTAACTTGCACTTCATTATTCACGATGCGCTCCACTGCTGTTACATTGATAATATAGCGCTGGTGAATACGGACAAACCCACTGCCGATTTCCTCGGCGACATCATCCAGTTTAGCATAAAAGGTATAACTTCGAGTCGAAGCGACACAGGTTACCTGCCGTTTATCACTGCTAAAATACAGTATAGATGCTTTCGGGACACGATATACGCCCTCGCTGTTACGGCAAACAAAAACTTCCTCGGCATCTATATGCAGGGCGGCCATTGCCCTTGTTACAATTTGATTGAGCTTATCAGCGGCGGGCGGTTTCATGATATAGTCGAGTGCCCCAACAGCGTAGCCGTCAAAAACATAGTCAGGGTGTCCGGTGACGAATACCATTTGCAGGGTTCGATTAACGCTCCGTAGTTTTTTGGCAGTTTCCATTCCGTTACTGCCATCCATTTCAATATCCAGAAAGACCAATTCCAAAGTCCCGGCATGCTTGGCATACCAGCTGATTAACCGGTCTCCGGAAGAGAATTCAATGATTTCATTTTCGATATCTCGTCCTTCCAGAATGCGCTCCAGCTTGTACCGCAGAACAAAGCGCATTTCCTGCTCATCATCACAGATACCAATTCGAAGCATGTGTTTACCTCCTCTTTATTTCATTTATTATTAGATCTTGCGAAATTCATTTCTAGGGGCTGCCATCCAAGCCGACACCTCAATAATTAGATTACTATACCAAACTTTACACTAAACCGGTCAGTTTTGACAACCCTTAAAGCAGAAGTTTTTATGCTGTGCTATATTGATTTTAGAAAGGAGGTCGACGAATATGTTGGCTGTAGATCATGTAAAGAAATCTTATCAGGTGGGAACTAACACCTATGAAGTACTTAAAGGTATATCACTTAATGTAAATAAGGGGGAATTTGTGGGTGTAATGGGTCCGTCCGGATCCGGTAAGACCACTCTGTTAAACTGTATTTCTTGTTATATTCCTGCCGATGCAGGCAGTATCCGCCTTGGAACTACGGAAATCACTTCACTTAGTGAGGATGCCCTGGCGGTTGTTCGGAACAGACAATTAGGATTTGTTTTTCAAGACTTTATGCTGCTGGATGGTTTAAGTGTGCGGGATAATATTTTACTGCCCTGTATCATCGGCGGTAAGGTTAGCTTAAAAATGGAGGAATCTGTTGACCGATTATGTGATGTCTTCGGCATTTCCGCAATTAAAAATAAATATCCGGCTGAAATTTCAGGCGGTGAAAAACAGAGAACTGCAGTAGCCCGGGCGCTCATCAACAATCCGCTTATGATTTTGGCAGATGAACCTACCGGTAATTTAGATTCCAAATCGTCCCGTGCGGTAATTGATACCTTTATTCAAGCAAGAGACAGCTTGGAAGCTACAATTTTTATGGTAACGCATGATTCCTTTGCAGCGTCATTTTGTGACCGTGTGGTTTTATTGCGGGACGGACTTGTGTGGCGCACATTGGAACGAAAAAGTAAAGATAATCGCGGTGCGTTTCAGGATGAACTGCTGGAAGCTGTACGTGCTATGGGAGAGGAGAATTAACATGAAAAGTCTTACACAGGTATTTGGAGCACTTCGTAAGAAAAATATTCGACAATATGCCCTGCTGACCGGATGCTGTTTTTTCTCGGTATTGTTGATTACCGCTTATGTCTGTATGATGCGTTCTCCTACCGTAATGAATGTGTTGCCGGAAGGCGGCGATTCCCGTAAGCAGGTAATGATGATTTTTGTGCTGGCCGTGGTTGGCTGCGGAGTGTTTACTATTTATGCATCGGGATTATTTTTTCGCTATAAGTCTCGGGAAACAGGCATTTTTATGGCTCTAGGTATGTCAAAAAAACAGCTTAAATTACAAATGACCAAAGAATTGGCACTCATTTCTTTTGGCTCCTGTGCACTGGGAGCTTTGCTGGGAGCACCTCTTGCTACGGCAATCTGGCAGATTTTCCGTCTCGCTGTCATAGATACGCAGGAAATGACTCTTTCCTTCGACTTACAAGCATATTGGTTTGCTCTTTTCTTTTCTGCCTTTGTCATTATTATGTTGTTTTTTATGCTGAACCGTTTTATCAAACGCACGAATATTATCGATGTTATTAATGAAGCTCGTAAGTCCGAGCCGATTAGGGTCGTGCCTCGTTGGTATGGACCGGTTGGAATCAGCTTGATGCTGGGGGGCGCCTTGTTAGGATATTTGACACCGGCCTTCTGTGTCCGGGTATTGCATTGGTATGCACCGGAAGGGTTAACTTCGATTACCTATCTGCCAGTATTTGTAGGATTATATATGGTTTTACTCCACACAATTGTAAATGGATGGCGGCAAGGGAAAAATCGATATAAAAATATAATCAGTATCAGCATGATGAAGTTTCAGGGGCGGCAGACAGTTCGAAATATGCTGGTTATTACTGTATTAGTGGCAGGTGCATATTTTGCTTCCTTTTATACTCCTATGCTTACCACCGGTGCCATAATGGGGGTTGATGCTCGTTTAATCGATTATGCTTTTCACTACAGATCCGATCAAGAGATGCTTACAGAAGCAGATATTAGACAGATGGCAAAAGAAGAGGGTGTTACGCTGACCAGTTATGATACCCAGCCTATGTCTGTGTTAGGTGAAGATGGTTTAAAACATATTGAAAAAGAAGAAAAATTTGGAATCACCTATACAGAGGAGTATTGGGAGCTGCTTGGGAGTAGTTTGTATCTATCTGAAAGTGCCTATAACAGGCTGACCGGTGATAGTGTCAATGTAGAACCAGGTACAGTGATGACGGTGTTTGACGATAATGGCAGCAGCGCCGGCAGCGGTTTAACGACAAACGTGACACGCATTACTAATATGGTGACAGAGCAAGTACTTCATGTTACTCCAGTGGAACAGTCCCTGTGCAATACGATGCTGTTTGGCCGTCGTGTGTTAGATGATAGTGACTATAATGCGATTACGGATGGTCTTACGGATTACTGGCAGGAAGAACAAGTTTTCTTTAACGTTGAAAACAATGCTGATACGTATGACTTTGCCAAACGTCTGCTCTATGCAATTATAGATCATTCCGATTCGGAAGTAATCATACATGATGCATGGGATCCGGTAAGCAAGATACTATGTGATCAAGCCGGTATCACGTATTGGATGGATGTAGAAGCCAATGGGGAGGAAGCACTTGACCATAGTCAAAGAGACTCTTCTAATTTTCGCACATATTGGAAATATATGCCGGAGTTTAAAGTACTTGATAAAGCCGACTTCGTCAAAAACACTGCAGTTTTCTTAATGCTGTTTATTTTCATAACCATCGTTTGCTTTGCAGCGGTCCTTGTCATTGCTTATACACGAAGCTTGACTATCGGGCTGACTAATGTACAGGTATATGATGACTTGCGTCACTTAGGTGCATCAAACAGCTACCTGTTAAAAACAGTAAAAGGGCAGATTTCCAAGGTGTTCTTTGTACCAATTATGACTGGTACTGCCATCATCTATGCTTTTTATATGATGATTATGTTTTTCAATGATGCCGCCATCTCTCCGTCAGAAGCAGCGGGGTTAGCCAATTGCCTTATAATTATTGCAGTAATATCAGTTTTTTTATATATCTTCTACCGCTTTACCCTTCGCAAGGTTTGCGGTATGCTGAACGTAAGAACTTCACGTAGAAGTAAATTTTATTAGATTAATAAGGAGGAGTCGGGAAATACCGATTTCTCCTTTTGATATAAGTATTGCAATTTAAAGGTTATTTCGTTATTCTATTATTAATTATTATAACTGACATCTTCACGTCATATATAAAAATAGGCAGGAGCAAATGAAAAACTTTAAAATAAATTATATAAAACTTTATAAACAACATATGAAGCGTAACCATGTATTTATATATGGTATCATTTTTTTGGGAATCATATATGCTTATACCATGTTTTGCTTTCTTATGCTAAGTTATCTTTCTATTATCGAGTTCACGGGAGAGCCGAATACTTTAGGGACTTTTCTATTTGCGATTGTATATATTCTTTTGTTTCAATTTGTAATTCCTTTTGTTTATGGGTATTTAAATGCAAATAGATTAAAATTTCCTGGAATAGGACAATACCTTTCTAGAAAGTTAATAGAGGAACATTTTTCAAAAGAAACTTTTACTGCTGTAATATTACAAAATAAAAATTTCTTAGAATCGAAGAATTGGTTTGTGTTTGATGGTGTTTATATTCCCAAAAATTTGGTTGCTACAATTCATATTTATATCAGTGGCAGAAGACCAACTCGTATTTACTATGATATTCTCTTATCCACAGGAGCTGTTATTGAGGCAATGGAGATTGAATTAGGTAAATATAGCAGTAAGTATAAGAAAGAATTTATCACAGAGTATATTACCGACTATTATATGAAGCATGGTTATAAAAAAGAATTTGGAGATATAGTCAATATGAATGATACGATCAAGATAGATTTGGACCATTATAATTTTGAGTCTATTGTGAATGATTACCAAAAGAAATTAAATGAAGCTCCTATCCGAGAGGAAGAGTTGTGGCGGCGGATAGAGGGTACAAATAGAGATTACATATATAGTTCAAGTTAGTTAAAAACAGCCGGAAGAGTTGGGGGATAGGTGATGCAATTTAATTATGGGATTATTTCAACGGCTGAAATTACGAAGCGTTTTATTCCTTCAGTTAGAATTGAAGGAGGAACGGTTTGGGCAGCAGCATCCAGAAATTTTGAAAAGGCACAGCGGTTTTGCAAGGAACAAGAGATTAAAAAGGCGTATGGTTCTTATAAAGAATTATACGAGGATCCTGTTATTAATATTGTTTATATTGCAACAATTAATAGTACTCATATATTTGAAATCAAACAGGCTCTATCTTATGGCAAGCATGTCATTTGTGAGAAGCCTTTAGCTTTATGCGAAAAAAATGCCAAAGAAATATTTAAACTGGCAAATAAAAAAGGTTTATTTTTAATGGAAGCGCAAAAAAGTATTTTCTTACCGGTGACCAATGTAATAAAATCTTATATTGATTCCGGTGTGTTGGGTGCTCTGCAAAAGGTTGAAATGTCTGCCGGATTTGCCAGTCCCGCTGCTTCGTGGATGCATGAACCAAGTCAAGGCGGTGTTGTATATGGAAGTGCTTCCTATACGATTGAGTATTTGGATTATTTATTACAGCCGGATTCAATTTCTGTACAGGCCCAGGGAACAAAAGAAGCAAATGGAACGATAGATTCTGTCAGTATTCACATGAAAATGGATGAAGTATTGATTAACAGCCGGATTACGATGAAGTGTCCGCTGGCTAGTTATGCTTTTTTTTATTTTAAAACAGGATATATAAAAATTAAAAATTATTGGAAAGCAAGAGAGTGTGAAATACATTCAAATAAGGAAACAAAAATCCTACATTTTTCGGAAGAGTTTGAAATGAGATTTGAGGCGGCACATATTCATGAATGTCTTAAGAAGGGGTTACTTGAAAGCCCGGTAATGAATGCAGAAAGAACAATAAAATGCTGCCGGTTAGTAGAGGAGATAATAAGTGAGATAAGTTAACAGTCAACATTTGGTTACGATTTCATCGTCTTTGACAACACTTTGCAAGTATTTCTAAGTAAAAGACCGATATATAAATTGAAACATATCATATAAAAAAAGGTGCTGAGTTATATGGGAATCAATCATGTTGATAAGGCAGGTAATTACTATAATAGAATCCAAAATGATTTATTCAAGACAGAAGTAAGACGCAATGGCTTGGAGAATTTTCGAGCGCAGATAGAGAAAGCGGATAGTGCGAAGCTTACAAAAGATCAGGAGATGGAGCTGTTTAAGAAAGAGTTTTATGAAGAGATTAATAAAATACCAAAATCAAGGTATGTTAAGAGTTTATTTGTCCATATTACAGATCGAGGCTGGGAGAGCATGAAAGCTGATTCAAAGTACCGGGAACAGATGTTAGCCTTAATTAAGCGGGATGCAACAGGATTCAGTTTTGACCGGACGAATCGGTTTATTACAGTTGGTGCTGCTACGGAAGAATATCGGGTAGAAAGCTGGGGCTCTAGTAAAGACAGCAATCAGGAAAGAATAAAAAGGGATAGACAAATACAAAAAAAGAAAAAGAAGAAAAAAGAGTTAAAAGAATATTATGAAGAATTATTACGGCATCGAGAGTTTGAGAAGATGATATTAGAAAAAAAAATCTCTAATCAAAATATAATGAAAGAAAAAATTGAGCGCAGTGAGGAAGAGTCACTTAAAAATAAAATTAGGCGATATTATTGTTTGTGATGGCACAAACGACTTGCTCAGCAAAACAATATGTCTGATGACCAATATGAGCGGGCTTTTAACTTAAGAAAAGTATGTGATTTTAATTTCATCAGAGTAATTAAAAGGCTGAAAAACAAGCGATACGGTTTTTCAGCCTTTCTTTTTTTATCATTCATTACCAAGATCCGCCGCCTCCGCCGCCGGAGCCGCCGCCGGAAGACCCACCGCCGGAATCACCCCCATCGCTTGAAGAAGGTGAGGATGTCATCGAGCTCTGTGCTGTTTTCATCGTGCTCGTCATAAAATAACCAAAGTCAGTAGAATTAAATGTATCTGTACCATCATACCAATCAGGTAACTTAAGGGTAATTGATTCAAATTTTTTAATCCATTTATTAGATATGCCCAGAACATAAGTATAAGGTAAAATATCATAAAAATATGAGGGATCTTGCATAACTAAAGCTTCTAGCTTACTTTTTTCTGCTGTTTGCAAGAAGTTTTTAAAGCCTCTTATTTTTCCCAGCATCTCATTCCCAAAAGGAGTTCTTTTAGGCATTATGTGATCAAAAAGCAACATAATAAAAATACAAAGAAATCCCCAAATTGTACTGAAAAGGTATAATTTATTATATGAAATAGCGTCTTTAAGCAAAGAATTACTATAAACACAAATTATCATTGCTGCGATAAATAATCCATAAAGAATACGAGGCAAAATAGAAATCCTTTTAGAAAATAATACTAATATAAAGGGAATTAAAGCTAGCATTCCAAATAAATTTGTTCCCAATTCTGCCCAAGTTGCATAATCGAGCATTGGTATACTGAGTGTCAAAAGCAGGGAAATAAGTATACCAACATAAATCATCAAAGAGATTTCATAGTTAGATTTCAATATTTTATTTTCATTTCTATCCGAGTTAATTTTATTTAATATTTTGTCAATAGTAACATAAAATTTATTAGTTAGGTCAACAGAGCTTACTTCAGTTTTATTTTTCTTAAATAAATCTTTTAAAAATAGACGTTCATTAGAATCATTGCCATCATATTCTTTTAACTTTGTAATCTTAAATCCCTTTTTTTGATAAAATAGTAAATGCTCTTTTGCTTCAGTAATTTTTATGTATCCCTTATTAGCTAAATAAATAAGTAAGGAAATGACATCCCTATCATTTGCTTCACCTTTATAAAGAAAACCAATTTCTAAGCTGTTTAAACCGTCAGGAGGGTAAAATTCAACTGTTTCTACTATCCGGTCGCCTTTTCCATATTTAAACCATAATATGATTGTTATAAGAGTTAGGAGTGAGGGTACAATAAATAGAAGAGTAATATTAACCTCCATAAGGTTTTTAAGAGGATTATTAAAATCGATAGGTTTATTAAAATCGATAGTTTTTTTAGCCTGGACAAAATAACCTTCGTCTAATGTTAACCTTGCAGTAACAGCCTCTCCCTCATGTAAGATGCCGATATAGCGGCCGGTAATTCCAGTATCCTTCACTTCATATTCAATCTTATGATTGACAGAACCTGTCGTACCGGAAGAAAATCCTAATTTAGAGTGGTCAAATTCTTTTGGCATAGTGATAGTAAAGGTAATATTTCCGATTGCGGTATCCCATTCATCACCAATTATATTGTAATAAAATTCATCACTATCTATTAAGGGGTCCTTACCGATGTTGTACGTATATCTGATTGTATATGCTTGTTCACCAATGACTGTTTTGTCTTCGGAACCCAATTTTATGGTATAATCATGGCTTGAGGTTTCGGTAGAATATTCACTGCTGACGGATAGATTACTTACCTTTGCCTGATTAACGGACGATGTGCCATCAGTTCTTGTAATTGTATTTTTTAATGGAATTTTACGGAAAATTCCGTGTTTATTCACATTAAAATATGCAACAATATTCTCTGTTATATCATAGGTATTGTTTTCGTTTACGTTTATAATAACATCGTAACTGTCTATGACATATTCATAGTTAGCATAGGAATCAATGGTGCTTGGGCGGCTTTGAAAAGGATTTGAATCGTCAGGCAGGGCAGCTTCCCCATATACACAAAGTGGAGTAAAGTTAAAAATCAGCAAAATAAGAACTGGAAATAGAAAAAGTTTGCCTATTTTGTTATTCATTCTATAATCCCCCTACATTTTAATTGAAATATTTTCTCTTTCGGCTGTGCCTGCTTCAAACATTTGCTTCTCATGATAGCCTAAAATACGAGCGAGAAGATTGCTTGGAAACATTTGAACCTTATCGTTAAAAAGTCTAACAACAGCATTGTAATATTTTCTTGCGTTTGCTATATCCTCTTCAACCGTTGTCAACTTAGAGCTTAAATCTAAAAAATTCTGATTTGCTTTTAAGTCAGGGTAAGCTTCTGCTAACATCATAATTTTTGATAATCCGTTTGCTAACCTTTCATTTGCGCTGATTTTTTCTGCGGCAGAAATGTGTTCATAAGCACTGTTTCTTAAATCAATCATACTTTCAAGAGTTTCTATCTCGTGACTGGTATATCCTTTGACGATTTCAATTAAATTCGGAACTAAATCCCATCTTTTTTTGAGATAAACGTCCATTGTAGCAAAGGCTTCATTTACTTTGTTATTTAGTTTTATAAAACTATTATACATGACAATTATAAAAATCAATAAAATGAGTATTATAAACATAATTACATAAATCCACATTTTAGTGCCTCCTTCATAAAATAACATACTTTTTATTTTAATATAAAATTATAACATGTATTTTAAAATTTAAAAATAAGGATTATGAATAAATATAAGAATTGCAGGGAAAAATTTATAAATAATGAATACAATTAGGAGGAAGTTATGACAGAGCAAATAAAAAAGGCGGCACCTAGTACTCTAACTCTTGCAATAGCTGCGATTATCACAAATATAATATGGGGAACTCCATTTAAATTAATTAAAATAATGAATGATGAGATGAACATTTCAAAGGACGCACTTGGAAATAATTATCTCGGACAAGTAATTGCAACCATTAGCATTCGTTTTTTTATTGCAGGTATTATGACGCTGATATTTGCTGTATTTATCAAACAAAATATTTTTAAAGTGACAAAGCGCCAATGGGGAGAGGTTTGGCTGATGGGACTTTTGTCAACAACGGCTGCATATTTCTTTTTTAATATCGGTAACGTAAATATTACTTCGACCATTAATTCAACCATACTGGCACAGTCCACAATATTTTTCGCAGCCCTTCTTGCACATTTTGCTTATAAAAATGACAAACTAAATGGTGTTAAAATATTTGCGCTGCTTGTTGGATTTGCCGGTTTGACAATCTCTCAGCTGACCGGCGGTAAAACATTGCAGGATTTATTTCATTTTACGATTACCGGTGAGGGATTTATGTTGATTTATGGATTAATAGCAGCACTTGCAACAATGCTTGCAAAAAGAATCGGTTCGACTCTGAATTCGTTTGTTATGACAGGATGGAATTTAATCTTTGGTGCGGTAGTATTATTTATCATTGGTATTTTAATGGGAGGCCGCCTGGATGCAATTACGTGGACTCCGCTTGGAGTTACGATGCTGTTTATTCTTGCTGCGGCATCGGCAATTCCCTTTAGTCTTTGGTATTGGTGTGCACAATATGCAAACTTGGGTGAAATAACCGTATATAAGTTTATTATGCCAATTTCAGGAAGTCTGCTTGCGGTTATACTAGGTGAACGGTTTACAATGCCGTTAGCAATTGGTCTTGTACTTGTTTGTGCCGCAATAATTCTTATGAATAAGCCGCCGAAATTTCTGCAAAAAAGAGAAAATGTAATTGACTAGGACTTTATAAAAAGGTATACTGTAATTCGTTCTATTTAATGATACAAAGGATAGAGGGCTTAAGTATGAATTATCGATGGAAGAAAAATACTGCAATATTTATTACAAGTCAAGCAGTTTCACTCCTTGGATCGTCCTTAGTGCAGTTTGCAATTACATCTTATATAACCGTACAGACGAAATCAGGCGTATATGCCACGATTGCCATACTTTGTGCGATATTACCAATGTTTATTTTATCACCCTTTGCCGGTGTTTGGGCTGACCGCTATAGTAAAAAAACATTAATTATGGTTGCGGATGGGGGAATTGCGTTATGTACACTTTTTGTAGCAATAGCCTTTTTACTGGGATATGAATCAATCATCCTGCTTTTTGTGGCACTTATTATTCGAGCACTTGGAGGAGCGATTCAGGCACCCTGTGTAAGTGCACTGCTGCCGGATATTGTACCGGAGGAACATTTAACGAGAGTAAATGGTATTAATGGGAGCATACAATCCTTGTTTTCACTGGCATCTCCTATTCTTGGTGCATTGCTGCTTTCACTTGTACCGCTTGGGAAGATTTTTTTTATTGATATTATTACGGCAGTAATTGCCATTATCATATTACTGACAGCTTTTAAACTGCCCCATAAGGAAGCAGTGAAGAAGGCTTCAGAGAATTATTTCTTTGAAATGAAACAAGGAATCCGCTATATATTAGATAATCGTTTTTTAATACAGTTTTTTGGCTTCTGTGTCATCTTTTTTATTATGATGGCTCCGGCGGCATTTCTAACTCAAGTACAGGTAGTGCGAAATTACGGGGATGATTACTGGCATTTATCGGTGATTGAAGTAGCTTTTTCTGTCGGCATGCTGGTTGGAGGAATCGTCATTACGTTATGGGGCGGACTAAAAAATAAAATTAGTACAATCATGCTTTCAGTAGTGCTTATGAGCCTCTGTACGTTTGCTTTGGGAATTCGGATGCCATTTCCGCCGTATGTGATGTTTATGGGGCTGTTTGGAGCAGCAATACCAATTCTTAATACACCGGCAATTACATTGCTGCAGGAGAAGGTAGAGCCGGAATACAGAGGACGGGTATTTGGTATTATGACAATGATTAACTCAAGCATGATGCCGCTTGGCATGGTTATTTTTGGCCCGATAGCTGATTTTATATCGATTGAAATTTTACTTATTACAACAGGGCTGGTAACTTTTGTCATTGCAATTTGTATGACAAGGGCAAAAGAGCTTTTTCGGGCAGGAGCAGTTTAATATAAAGATAGAAAATGGATAAAATTAAAATAAGAAGCAGGAAAAGGTGTATACATTCTTTTTCTGTTTCTTTTCTTAACTCTATCTTTATATAGTATACTAGTATAATATAAATATAGGTAATGGTTTTATATAGTGTTTAGCAAAGGAGGAAAGAAATATGCTAGAAAACCGTTCTATTATTATCGAATCTCCAAAGAATAAATTGATTACATTGGAAGTGATGCCTGGTCATTTTACTACTGGAAATTCACATCTTAATTATTATTTGAATATGAGCAGAATGAAAGCCAATGCACTAGTTGCCAGAGATGTGGCAAGGGAAATG
Organism: uncultured Roseburia sp.; assembly: GCA_964410675.1. GTDB lineage: Bacteria > Bacillota > Clostridia > Lachnospirales > Lachnospiraceae > RGIG3040. The sequence continues at coordinate 10,137 of CAYPIB010000027.1, read as the reverse complement.
GCGATTCATTATTTATCTAATTGTCTGGTAGATACCATTATATGTATGGAGGATACTGATGTAATTGGTGCTTATATCGCAGAGGAATTGTTGGAAAATGGTTCTATGGTTGTAAATAGTGATATGGATATTCATGTAATACGGCCAACTGTTTCAACGAGCGGCCAATTAATTTTTATGCAAAGTAATCAGGAGTTTGTTTATAACAAGAATATTGTTGTTTTAATCAGTACTGTTTCTACTGGGCGGACGATTCGGAAAGCTTTAGAATGCATTAAATATTATGGGGGAAGATTAGCAGGAATTTCAGCTATATTTTCAGCAAAGGAAGAAATAGCAGACTGTGAAATTAATTCTATTTTTAATTCCGGCGATTTGCCTGATTATGTTGTGGTTAAGCCATCTGAATGCATAATGTGTAAAGAGCAGCAAAAAATAGATGCAATTGTCAATCATGACGGCTACACGATTATATAACGAAACAAAAGAACAAGGAGGTAATTACAATAGATTACATCACAAACATAATAGAAAGTTTAACATTGTCACAAATAATAATGGTCTTGATGGCACTTGCGCTAGCGTATATGGCAGTCGTCAAGAAATATGAACCGTTGCTTTTGCTGCCGCTGGCTTTTGGTATGCTCATTGCTAATATTCCAATTGCAGGCTTATCTTCGTATGATGAGGGCGGACTTCTATTCTACTTATACAAAGGGATAGAATATGGAATATATCCACCAATGATTTTTTTATGTATTGGCGCTATGACGGACTTTGGACCGTTAATATCATCACCTAAAACAGCATGGATCGGTATTGGGGGCCAGCTTGGTATATTTGCAGCGATGTTTGGTGCTTTGGGCATTGGGCATCTCCTATCTGGAGTTGTGCCGGGATTTGAATCCTTTACACTGCAGGAGGCAGCGGCAATCGGAATGATTGGAAGCTCAGATGGTCCGACTTCGATTTATATTACTGAGCGTTTAGCAAATCATCTATTACCAACTATTACAATTGCTGCATACTCATATATGGCATTAGTTCCACTTATACAGCCGCCGGTTATGAGGGCATTGACAACGAAAAAAGAACGAATGGTTATGATGCCTGCACCAAAAAAGATATCAAAAAGAAAAAAGATTTTATTTCCAATTATTGTAACATTGCTTGTACTTATTTTTGTTCCTTCCGCAGCAACCTTAATCTCTATGTTGATGCTTGGTAATTTAATTAGAGAGAGTGGTGTGACCGATAGACTGACAAGAATGCTGCAAGGAGATTTACTCAATTTACTTACATTACTCATTGGAATTACAATTGGAGCAAGTGCAACTGCTGAAAGAGTATTAAATATTAAAACTTTAATTATTATCATTCTAGGGCTTACTGCTTTTGTAATAGGAACAGCAGGGGGTATCTTGATAGCAAAGCTATTATGTAAGCTGACAGGCGGAAAAGTCAATCCTCTGATTGGAAATGCAGGAGTCTCAGCAATGCCTATGGCAGCCAGAATATCTCAGAAATTAGGACAGGAATATAATCCAACCAATCATCTTATTATGCATGCCATGGGACCGATTGTTGCGAGTACAATCGGGTCGGCAGTTTTGGCAGGTATTTTCATAACACTTTTCGGATAATTCTCTTAGATGTGCAAATTATCATATTTATGGTATACTTTGTTGTAATATAAGAAATATATTTGCGGCAAAAATACGAAAATTAGTTAGGATGATAATTTGAAAAGTAAAAAAACTAAAAATATTATAATTTCTTCTTGCATTCTATGCATTACTTTAATTTTTTGTGAGATATTGTATCATTATGATATAGGACATCAAAATATCAATATTGTAATGTCTATGGCAATTTTCATTATTGCGGCTTCTACTGATGGATATGTTTATGGTATAATTTCAGCAGCTATCGGTGCATTTGCGTATGATTTTATTATAACCTCCCCACGCTTTGCGTTTAGTTTTACAATTGGATTTCCAATCACGCTTATTACAATGATGTTTGTGGTTTTGACGAGCAGTACGATAACGACAAACATTAAAAAGAAGGCAAGACATGCAAAGCAACAACGGCAGCGTGCAGAATTGCTCTATAGTATTAATAGAAAATTACTATCAACCAGAGATATTGACACAATTGCAAGATATGCCATGGAATATTTAAAAAATGATTTAAATCGCTCGATTGCTTTTTTTGAAACAGCAATACCGGCAGTAACATTGAATCCTTATTTCAGGTATGTTAAAGATGATGTAGAAATTGAATATTTTACATCCGAGGAAATGCAGAACTTAGTAAGGTTGACAGCGCAGGGGCAAGTACCTCTTGATATAGAAGATAAGGGTTATTTTTATCCGCTTGTCATGCAAAATATTACATATGGGGTATTTGCATTTGCCTGTAACGAAAAAGATTTTAATAAAAAGCAAATTATGTTTTTAACGTTAATTGCAGAGCAAACTGCTCAGGCACTTAAGATGTATCATCTTACATTAAAGAAACAAGAAGCTTTATTAATGGTAGAAACTGAAAAAATAAAAAATAGTTTTTTAAGAAGTATTTCACATGATTTACGTACGCCCCTTACCGGTATTATAGGCTCTAGTGCTACAATACTGGAAGGAAAAGAAGAGTTATCTCTGGAGGTTTTGTTAAAGCTTGTGGAGGGTATTCATAAGGACTCCCAGTGGCTGCTTAGTATGATAGAAAATATACTATCGATTACTAAAGTCAAAAAGAACGGTATGCTGATTGAAAAAACAGAAGAAATAGTGGAAGAAGTAGTGGAAGGAGTTGTTTCTACCTTTCATAAACGTTTTCCGGCTGCCAAAATCATGGTAAAGCATTCAGAAAATGTAATTCTTATACCGATGGACAGCATGCTTATTTCTCAGGTCTTTATTAATATATTAGAAAATACGCAAAGACATTCAAAGGGTCAAAGGTCTGATGTGATAGTTGAAATAAAGGAAGAAAATGGTTTTATCAGTTTTATTGTAACCGATAGTGGTCCGGGAATTGATGAAAGTATATTACCAAATTTATTTCATTACCCCATTGATTCAAATGATCCTTATAAAGACTCAACGAGAGGATTAGGAATTGGCTTATATATTTGCAAAACGATTATCAATGCTCATGGCGGAAAGCTATATGCAGAAAACCGGGCGGAAGGCGGTGCAAGGTTTATTTTTACATTACCAATGAGTGGAGAGACGGAATATGGAGAATAAAAATGTAATTATGATAGTGGAGGATGAATCTGCTATTATTGAATTCTTATCGGCTAAATTAAAAACCCAGGGTTATAGAACGTTAATGGCTATGAATGGTCAGGATGCTGTTTCCTTTGCGACATCCTATTGTCCGGATTTAGTCTTGCTTGATTTAGGTCTGCCGGATATGGACGGCATGGAAGTATTAAAGTCAATCAGATCGTGGAGCAGTATACCGGTTATTATTATCTCTGCCAGACATGAAGAAAAAACAATTGTATCGGCGCTGGACAATGGAGCGGATGATTATATTACAAAGCCTTTTAATAATTCTATTTTAATGGCAAGAGTAAGAACGGCCTTAAGAAAGGGACATATTGCAAAGATAAAGAAAAGTGATGTGAATCAGTCCTTTCTTTTAGGTGATTTGCATATTGATTACGATAAACGAATCGTAACGGTAGAAGGCAAAGAAGTACATATGACACTGATTGAATACCGAATCATTGTATTACTTTCCTTAAATGCCGGGACTGCTTTGACACATGAGTTTTTATGCCGTGAAATTTGGGGACCTTATGTTAATAAAACAAATGCCTTGCGGGTAAATGTAGCAAATCTTCGCCGGAAAATTGAAAAGGATACTGCTGAGCCGCAATATATTTTAACGGAAATCGGAGTGGGATATCGCATGTTAGAGGAGGAACAAGAGTAATTTTTCCTTGCATTTTTTGTTTCATAAGTCTATAATTACAGAGAACGAGCTATGTAAAAATGCAAGTACAGCTTTTACAGTGCTCATTTTTTGTATGGTTTCATACATTTGAATATAATAATGAGTAATGTATCAGCCAAAGGGAAAACTGGTTGAAGGATTACTTGTTATTTTTTTATAGTTAAGTTTTGGAAGGAGTTAAATAACATGGTAAAGGAACTTGCAAAAAGCATTAGAGAATATAAAAAGCCGTCAGTGCTTGCACCGCTTATGGTGTCGATTGAGGTGGTAATGGAGTGTATTATACCGTTTATTGTGGCACAATTAATAAATAATATTAAGGCTGGGGCTGGTTTGGATATCATTTTTAAATATGGCTTGGTTCTTGTCATTATGGCACTTCTTTCCTTGTTTTTTGGGATTAAAGCAGGAATGTATTGTGCAACTGCTTCCTGTGGCTTTGCAAAAAACCTGCGTCAGGATATTTTTTATCAAATTCAAAATTATTCCTTTGAGAACATTGATAAATTTTCGACTTCATCCCTTGTAACAAGACTGACAACAGATGTTACAAATGTACAAAATGCATATATGATGATAGTCAGAATAGCAATCCGCTGTCCGCTTATGCTCGTGTTTTCTTTTGCAATGGCATTTATTATGGGAGGAAAAATGGCCTTTGTATTCTTAATTGCCATTCCGATTTTAGGTGTTGGTTTGTTTATAGTAGTCAAAAAAACAATGCCGTTATTTCGAGGTGTATTTAAAAAATATGATGCACTAAACAACTCCATTCAGGAAAATATTAAAGGAATCCGTGTTGTAAAATCATTTGTACGTGAAGATCATGAAAAAGTAAAATTTACAAAAGCAGCTTCCGATGTCTGCCATGATTTTACGAAGGCAGAGAGAATTTTAGCAATAAATAATCCATTAATGCAGTTCTGCATTTATGGTGTGAAAGTATTTGTTTTATTTTTTGGTTCTTATTTAATTATTACAACAAGAGGCTTAGAACTTGATGTGGGTCAATTTTCTTCGATGCTCACTTATAGCTTTCAAATTCTAAGCAGTTTGATGATGCTTTCGATGGTTTTTGTAATGATTACGATGGCAAGTGAATCCGGCAAACGTATTGTTGAGGTATTAAAGGAAAAAAGTTCTTTGATAAATGAAGAAAGTCCGGTTATGACGGTTCCTGCGGGAGATATTGACTTTGAGAATGTCAGCTTCAAGTATTCAATGAAGGCGGAGAGAATGGCACTGAGTGACATTAATCTTCATATTCGTTCCGGTGAGACAATTGGTATTATCGGTGGAACTGGTTCTTCGAAGTCGTCCCTGATTCAGCTTATTTCCAGATTGTACGATGCAACCGAAGGCATTGTTAAAGTGGGCGGAATTGACGTAAAAAATTATGATTTAACAACACTTCGCAATGAGGTAGCGGTAGTTTTACAAAAGAACATTCTCTTTTCCGGAACGATTAAAGAAAATATGCTTTGGGGAAATGAGAATGCAACAATGGAGGAAATAAGAGAGGCTTGTAAAATGGCGCAGGCAGATGAATTTATTATGCAGATGCCCAATCAGTACAACACGTATATTGAACAAGGCGGGGCAAATGTTTCCGGCGGACAAAAGCAAAGACTTTGTATTGCCAGAGCGCTGTTAAAAAAGCCTAAAATACTAATATTAGATGATTCCACAAGTGCAGTCGATATGAAAACGGATGCTCTCATTCGAAAGGCATTTCGTGAATTTTTGCCGGATACAACAAAAATTATTATTGCACAAAGAATTGCATCAATAGAAGATGCTGACCGCATTGTCGTTATGGACGGCGGTAGTATTGGGGCAATCGGAAATCATGAAGAACTAATACAAAGCAGTGAAATATATAAAGAAGTATATGTTTCACAAAATAAGGCAGGTGATTCCAGTGAAGCGTAATGTAAATTTAAAAAAAGGTACACTCGGCCGATTGATCAAGACATTATTTGAATTTTATCCGGTCATGGTACCGGTTGTTATTTTCTGTATTTTATTTAATGCAGTCGCATCAGCTATTCCGGCAGTTTTTATGCAAAAGGTTATTGCGGTTGTAGAGATAAGCTGGCAGGATGCCATGTGGAGTGATGTGGCTGCTCAAATAGCAGGCTTAGTCGGACTTCTTATTATATTTGATGTATTGTCGCTGATTGCTTCTGTTATTTATAATCAAATGATGGCGGTTATTACACAGGGTTCTCTTAAAAAATTAAGAGAGAAGATGTTTAACCGGATGCAAAATCTGCCGGTAAAGTATTTTGACAGTAAAAATCATGGGGATATCATGAGTTACTATACAAATGATATTGATACGCTTCGGCAGATGATTTCCCAGAGTATGCCACAGCTAATGATTTCGGCTGTTATTGTTATTTCCATTTTTGGCATTATGCTCTATTACAGTATATGGCTTGCACTTATTGTGCTGGCAGGAGTAGCTGTGATGACAAGCATTACAAAAAAGGTAGGCGGCAACTCAGCAAGATATTTTCTGCGCCAGCAGATTTCTCTTGGAAAAGCAGAAGGCTTTGTCGAAGAGATTATGAACGGGCAGAAAGTAATAAAGGTATTTTGCCATGAGGAACAAACAAAGAAGGATTTTGATAAACTAAATGAGGAACTGTTTAAGGAGGCTGAGAAGGCAAATCAATACGCAAATACATTAGGACCTATTTTGAATAACGTTGGCAATATTTTGTATGTTACGGTTGCCATCGGCGGCGGAATATTGCTCTTTGTAAAGGCTCCTAACTTCAGTATTTCAGGACTGCCGATTGCAATCAGTATTGTTGTACCGTTTTTAAATATGACAAAGCAGTTTGCCGGAAATATTAATCAGGTTTCACAGCAAATCAATGCGGTGATGATGGGACTTGCCGGTGCAGAGCGTATTTTTACAATGCTGGATGAAGAACCGGAAGCGGATGAAGGCTATGTGACACTTGTCAATGCCAGGGAAGCAGATGGCAGACTGGTTGAATGCACGGAACGAACAGGTATCTGGGCATGGAAACATCCGCATCGGGCAGACGGTACGGTGACATATAAAAAGGTTGAAGGTGATGTAGCTCTAACTGAGGTTGATTTCGGATATGAAGAGAATAAAGTTGTCTTACACGATATTTCTGTTTATGCCGAGCCGGGACAAAAGGTTGCATTTGTAGGTGCGACAGGAGCCGGAAAAACTACGATTACAAATCTAATCAATCGATTTTACGATATTGCGGATGGTAAAATACGTTATGATGATATTAATATAAATAAAATTAAAAAGGCAGATTTAAGGCGTTCACTTGGAATTGTGCTTCAGGATACGAATTTATTTACCGGAACAGTTATGGATAATATTAGATATGGTAAGCTGAATGCAACCAATAAAGAGTGTGAGGATGCTGCTAAGCTGGCGGGAGCGCATGATTTTATTACAAGGCTTCCGGGAGGTTATGAAACGATGTTATCAGCAAACGGCGGAAACCTCTCCCAGGGACAACGACAGCTGATTGCAATTGCAAGAGCGGCGGCAGCAGATCCGCCGGTTATGATTTTAGATGAGGCGACCTCATCGATTGATACAAGGACAGAAGCAATTGTTCAAAGAGGCATGGATGCGCTGATGAAAGGAAGAACAGTATTTGTCATTGCCCACAGGCTTTCAACCGTAAAAAATTCAGATGTCATTATGGTAATGGAGCAAGGAAGAATTATTGAAAGAGGCAGTCACGAGAAATTAATTGCTGAAAAGGGAAAATACTATCAACTTTATACCGGTGCTTTCGAACTTGAATAGCAGAGGAATATTTATACCGTGTGATAATCCGGGAAGAAAAAGAACATACTATTAGCAGCAAATAAAATTTGGAGGCAGTAGTATGAATTCATTATGGCTTGATGGCATTGTATTGCCACATTTTCCTAAATTACATGCGGATGTTCACACTGATGTATTAATTATTGGCGGCGGACTGGCAGGAATTTTGTGTGCTTATTTTTTAAAGCAAGCGGGTGTCGATTATACGTTAGTAGAAGCCAAAACTATTGGCTCGGGTGTTACGCACAATACCACTGCTAAAATAACGTCACAACATGGTTTGATTTACGACAATTTAATAAAAAGCATTGGTACCCAAAAGGCAAAAAAGTACTTAGATGCAAATGAGTCGGCTTTAAAAAAATATAGCGAACTTTGCAGTAAAATAGAATGTGGGTTTGAAAGAAAGGATGCCTATGTATATTCGTTACATGATGAAAAGAAAATTAAAAGAGAAGCAGCGGCAGTACAGAAGCTGGGCCTTTTAGCTGAATTTCAAAAAGAGATACCGCTTCCTTTTCCTGTTGCCGGAGCAATTAAATTTAAGAATCAAGCTCAATTTCACCCAATGGAATTTATTAGTGCAATTGTAGACGGGCAAAATATTTATGAAAATACTACGGTCCGTGAAATAAAAACTGATGTTGTCCTAACAGATTACGGAAAAATTTATGCTAAAAAAATTATTGTGGCAACACACTTTCCGATTTTAAATAAGCATGGAAGTTATTTCATGAAAATGTACCAGCACCGTTCGTATGTACTGGCACTTGAAAATGCTGCTAATATAAATGGGATGTATTTGGAAGAAACACAAAATGGAATGTCCTTCCGTAATTATAACAATCTTCTTTTAATTGGGGGCGGCGATCATAGAACCGGAAAAAAGGGCGGCGGCTGGAAAGAGCTTCGTGATTTTGCCCAAAAGTATTACCCAAATGCAAGAGCAAAATTCTATTGGGCAACACAGGACTGCATGACACTCGATGGAATTCCCTATATTGGACAGTATTCAAAAAATACAAAACAGTTATACGTGGCAACAGGGTTTAACAAGTGGGGAATGACCTCATCCATGGTTGCGGCAGAAATATTAACGGATATGATTTTAGAAAGAAAAAACGAATACGAGGACGTATTTTCCCCATCCCGTTCAATGCTGAAGCCCCAGCTTTTTATAAATTTATCGGAAACACTTGTTAATTTTATTACACCTTCCACAAGGCGCTGTACTCATCTTGGATGTGTATTAAAATGGAATACGAATGAAAGGACATGGGATTGTCCCTGCCATGGTTCCAGATTTTCTGAAGAGGGGAAAGTTATAGAAAACCCGGCAAACCGTGATATAAGCTAAGTTTCATATTCATATTCAAAACTTGCAGTATCACTTGTAAAATCTAACAGCACCTTGTTGTAGCAAGTAAAACGATAATGAGCTGTACACACAGGACTTTCTCGAATGAAGCGTACCATATTACCGTTTTGTGGTGCATGAAGGAGAGAGTCTTTTTTATGCAATAGATGAACAAAGAGCCGATACCTTCCCTGTGATATATGAATGGTATGATTGCCAATATATTTGACCTTTGCGCCTAGATAAGTAGCAATCCGATATTCTGTTTCTTCGATTATAATGACACAGATAATTCCGGTAAATTGAAATCCAAGCATAGGAATATGGGCAACGGAAAGCATCAGTGAGCCGGCAGGAAAGTGACATTGTGTCCAAGCATATTCTTTGGGAAAGGAATAGCCTTTATCTCCTTCTAAATATCCAATGCCTTTTTGAAAGATGAGATTTCTGTCATTGAAAGCCAGTTGTCCATCAATTTGGTGTGACATACTATAGACGTTATGCTGACATTGCATAAAAGGTACATACTGAAAAGGACCCATAATAGAATAGGCAATTTTATTATGTCTGCTAAATTTAAGCTCTCCGGTTAAACGCAGCTTGGGAGTATCAATATTAAGATGAATTTTGCGGGGAGAAAAAATATTTTCCCCGATTCTTATTGCCGAAATAGATGGGTCAAACCATATTGTCTCAAAGGGAAGAAAGAAAGCCTCTTTTTCTGTTACTATTTGTAAAGATGCAGTTTGCTTTTGCCCATCATTATGAACAGCCGGAATAAAGGCAATTGTGTTGCCATCTGCAGTACATTTAAAATACCAGCCTTGAAAGAAATGTTTCATTTTAAATCACCTCATAAAGCCAATCGCGAAACTTATTTCTGGGTGGCAGCTTGGGTAACGGCTCCCTTTACCGGTGCTTTGTAAGCCCGTTTTTCTGGGCATTGCAATGAGCCCTTAAGCGCTAAAAG
>CAYPIB010000026.1:18605-26662 GCA_964410675.1 uncultured Roseburia sp. | reverse complement strand
GGTTTCCTTGCTTTCACCTACAACCGAAATCTCATAACCCTGTTTAGACTTTCTTAAATAGATTGCGACAATTACTAACAATATCAACGAAATTATCCAGCCAATTTGAATGCCAAACACCTTATCTAAAGCCGCATTTGAATCAAATCTTGCAATTTTAGCATATCCCTGTGCATCCGGGTCACGCCACGGGCCATCACGAAAGTACGCTACTATATGAAGGGCGATGTAATTGAGCATTAGTGTAAATAAGGTTTCATTTGTATTAAACTTCACTTTAAATATAGCCGGAATTAATCCCCAAAGGCCACCGCCTATCATACCGGCAAGCAGCATAACGATAATTAATACAAAATGATTCCATTCACTGCAGTATAGCGCAAAAAAGGCAGCACAGGTCGCGCCAAAAATAATTTGTCCTTCGGCACCGATATTCCAAAACTTCATCTTAAAAGCAAGTGTGACTCCAAGAGAAGCAATAAAAAGCGGAATCATTATTTTAATGGTAGCCTGTATTGCCATTGTACTTCTAAAAGCTCCCGAAACAATGGTTCCATAAATGACAAATGGATTATATCCTAACATAAGGATAAATAATCCTCCGGCTGCCAAGGAAAGAAGCAGCGCTATCGTTCTCAATATAATCGTTTGATTCCTTGTAAGCTCGGTTCTTTTTATAACACGGAAAAGAGGTTCTTTTGATATTGTTTTTTGTTCCATTATACCGCTGCCTCCTTTTGTCCGCCGGTCATATAAAGACCTATCTCTTCCTTTGTTGCTTCCTTGGCATTTAAAACAGCCGTAATTTTACCGTGACACAGCACCATAATACGATCGGACAATTCCAGAAGGACATCTAAATCTTCTCCGATATACATCACCGCTGTATTTTTCTTTTTTTGCTCATTTAAAAGAGAATAAACCGTATACGAAGAATTGATATCAAGTCCTCTCACCGGATATGCTGTAATCAAAAGATTGGGTTCCGACTCAATCTCTCTTCCCAAAAGTACTTTTTGAACATTACCGCCGCTCATTAACCTTACCGGTGTTTCGACACCGGGTGTTATTATGGAAAGCTTTTTAACAAGTTTTTTTGCCAGTTCCTTTGCCGGTTTTTTATTTAGAAACGGGCCTCTGCCTTTTTTATAAGACTTTAAGAGCATATTATCTGTCATCCCCATGCCGGAAACAAGTCCCATTCCAAGACGGTCCTCCGGAACAAAGCTCATACTGATACCAAGATTAATAATTTCAGCCGGTGTCTTGCCAAGCACATTAGTTTTATTATACAAAACCGCTCCGGTCCGTGCTTCCATCAGCCCGGCTATTGTTTCACAAAGTTCTTTCTGACCGCTGCCTGCTACTCCGGCTATCCCTAATATTTCTCCCCGCTTGATTTCAAAGGATATATCATCAAGCCCAATCGAGCCATCGGGCTTATCGACCGTTAAATCCACCACTTTTAAAATAGTACTGGGATTTTCCGGTTTGGGCCTTTCTATTTCCAGACTGACTGACCGCCCCACCATAAGCTCGGTTAATATTTTTGCACTGCATTCATTTGTATGAACCGTATCAATACTTTTCCCCTTTCTCAGTATGGTAACGCGGTCACTTATTTCTAATACCTCCTGAAGTTTATGCGTAATAATAATAATTGCACAGCCTTTTTCTTTCATAGCTCTCAGTATTTCAAATAATTTTTCTGTCTCCTGCGGCGTTAATACCGCTGTCGGTTCATCCAAAATTAAAATATCAGCGCCTCGATACAATACCTTCAAAATTTCTACGGTCTGTTTTTCAGAAACGCTCATTTCATAAACTCTTTTTTCCGGCTTAATTTCCAACCCAAATTTATTACATATTTCAGATATTTTAGCAGAAAGTGCCTTGTCTGAAAGCTTCTTTCCCGCCGTTCCAAGGACAATATTATCCATTGCCCGAAACGATTCCACCAATTTAAAATGCTGATGTATCATACCAATTCCTAAATGCATCGCATCAATCGGAGAATTGATCTTCACTTGCTTTCCTTTAATAAAAATTTCGCCGCTGTCCGGATGATAAATTCCCGACAGCATATTCATCAGCGTTGTTTTACCGGATCCGTTTTCTCCAAGCAGCGCTAGAATTTCACCCTGCTTAACAGAGATATCAATACTGTCATTTGCAACAACACTGCCAAATATTTTTGTAATCTTCCTGCATTGAATTGCATCTGTTTTTTTTGTTATATTCTTCATAAGATTCCTCAATCTGCTTTTTGAAAAATAGGGCGGTCTCAAATAATAAAGACCGCCTAGTTTGCTTGATTAGCAAAATGCTTTGCATTATTTTACAACAACATTTTTAAAATACCAGTTCATTTTACCTGTAATATCTGCATCCGTCATATGCTGATTTTCCGCACCCACTGTCGTTCCTTCATTTGTCTCAATGACACCATCAAATACATCCCAATTTCCGGACATGAGTTCTGTTTTTGCTTCTTCGATTGCTTCCTTTGTCCCTTCGGCACAAAAATCAGCCAGCGGCGAAACATCCACTAATCCATCGGTAATGCCGCCAAAATAATTCTCACCTGTCCATGTACCGCTTATTACATCTTCTACTGCTTTTGTATAATAGGCGGTCCAGTTCCACACTGTACTTGTTAAGACTGCCTTTGGTGCATCCTTAGACATATCAGAATTATAGCCGACACCAAAGACTCCTTTTTCCTCAGCCGCAAGCTGTGGATTGGCAGTGTCGCAATGCTGTCCGATGACATCACAGCCCTCTGCAATCAGTGCTTCTGCCGCCTGTTTTTCTCCTTCCGGGGAAAACCAGCTGTTTGTTGTCTTAACATATACTGAAACGTCAGGATTTACCGAATAGGCTCCCATTGCAAAGGCATTACAGCCGCCTGTAACCTCAGAATTTTCCGGTCCCCATGCTGCTACATATCCTATTTTATTTGATTCTGTCTTTAAACCGGCTGCAATACCGGATAAATATCTTGCCTGGTAGATTCTGCCAAAGTAATTATTAAAGTTTTTACCATTTCCCTTATAGCCTGTCCCATGAGAGAAAATCACATCCGGGTACTCATCTGCTAGTGCCTCGCAAGTATCCATATATCCCCAGCTTGTTGCAAAAATAATCTGACAGCCTTCTTCAATACATTCTCTCATTGCATTTTCAATTGCCGTTGCATCGCTGTCATCTACATTATTCTTGCGGATTATTTGTGAATCCTCTAAGCCAAGCGCCTTCTGCATGCCGACAATACCCTGATCATGCGTGTAAGTATAGCCGCTGCCTTCGGCTGGATCAGAAATATGAATCACACCTATTTTAATATCCTCTTTTGCTGCTGCCTGCATGACACCACTTGAGTTAGCTGCATCATCTGCGGCTTGTTCCGTCTCTGCCTCTTCTGACTTTGGCGCTCCCCCACATGCACAAAGAGTAAGTCCCATTGCTACAATCAGCAGTATGCCTGTAAATCTTTTTAATATCATACTTTTTCCCTCCTCTGAAGTTGAATTGAATGAACGTTACTTATTTTTCTTATAATAATTTTACTGATTTTGCATTAATTTTATCATTGCCTGATTTAAACCGTTTACCGTAAGCTTGTACATCGGAAAGATCTTTTTAATTGCTGTCTCTGCCTCCCGCCATGGGGCATCGCCCACCGCCATTTTCGGATTCAGCCAAACAATTTTTTTATAGTGCTGTTTTAGTAAAAGAAGCCATTCCATTCCGGAAAGTCCGCCGTTTGGCCCCCGATAATTTCCTTGATCGGAATACAATTCTTCCGGTGCCATTGCAGCATCTCCAACAATAATTATTTTATAATCGCTGTCTAAATTTCGAAACAGCCACTCGGTATCAATCCAATCTCCATTTTCACATTCCGGAGTTTTGTACACCTTACTATAAATACAATTATGGAAATAATATGTTTTTACATCTTTATAATGATTGGATTTATGAATGGATTGAAATAATTCACTTAGCAGCGTCGTATATGGAATCATTGTACCGCCTGAGTCCATCAGCATTAATAATTTTACTGAATTTTTGCGGGGTTTTTGCATGACTATTTGCAAATATCCCCCATTATTACATGTTTTATCAATCGTATTGTCCAAATCCAGTTCCGTCATGGGAATATCAAGCCTGGAAGAAAACTGCCTAAGTTTTCTAAGTGCCATTTGAAACTGTCTGTTATCAAGAATTTTATCTTCTCTAAAATCCCTGTATTTTCTCGCACCAACAACTTGAAAAGCCGATTGGAGACCGGTTCGGCCGCCGACACGGATACCGCCGACATTTCCGCCCATATTTCCATAGGAGGATTTTCCCATTGTTCCAATCCACTTCGTTCCGCCGTTATGTTCACTATCCTGATCTTCTAATCTTTTTTTAAACTGTTCTTCGACCGCTTCTTTATCAACCGTTGTGTCCTCCTGCTGATTCAGCCAAAAGCGTTCCTCCTGACTTATTAGTTCTTCCATTTCCGGTTTGTCAAGCCAGCGCTTCACCTGCTCGGATATTTCATCATCGGCACTCATGACATCTTTGAAAACCTCATCAAAAGCCATATCAAATTTGTCATAATTGGTTTCGCTTTTTACAAGAATCATTCTTGCCACATAATAAAACTGTGATAAAGAACTCTCACAAAGTCCTTGATTCAGAGCATCCATTAAGGTTAACCATTCTGATAATGATACATCTAACCCTTTTTCCTTGAGGGTATAAAAAAATCTGCTAAACATAGACGCCTCCTTTTAGGTATAATGGCGGACTGCCTCTAAATCTTCATCCTTTTTAATAACAACTCCTAAAAACGGCAGATTTTTTTTCAAAGTTTCGGGATCAATCCCGTTCATTTGAAGTGCATTCAGCCAGTCAAGCAGCTCTGAAGTACTTGGTTTCTTACGAACCTCTCTGATACTTCTGATTTGATAAAATACATCCAGAGCATTTTTTAGCAGGTTGTCCTCAATATTCGGAAAATGTGTTCTGACAATTTCCTCCATTAGTGTAGTATCGGGAAAATTAATATAATGAAAAATACATCTTCTAAGAAATGCATCCGGAAGCTCTTTTTCTGCATTGGATGTAATCATTACAATCGGTCTCTGCTTTGCTTTTACGGTTCTCTTTGTCTCATGAATATAAAACTCCATCTGGTCTAATTCCCATAATAAGTCGTTCGGAAATTCAATATCGGCTTTATCAATCTCGTCAATTAATAAAATTACCTGTTCCTCAGAGTCAAACGCTTCACCTAGTTTCCCAAGCTTGATATAACGTGCAATATCATCAACGCCCTCTTCACCGAACTGTCCGTCATAAAGGCGCTGAATGGTATCATATACATAAAGTCCTTCCTGTGCTTTAGTCGTCGACTTTATATTCCATATGATTAGATTTTTGTTAAGTGAGCTTGCGACTGCCTGGGCAAGCATTGTTTTGCCGGTTCCCGGTTCTCCTTTTATTAAAAGTGGTTTTTGCAAGGCAATTGCAACATTTACACTTGCCATCAGCTCCTCACTTGCTACATATTCATTCGTTGACTTAAAATTGCTGTTCATGCCCTCTTCCTTTCATTTGTAAATGGCTAATCCCATTTAAGAGCGGTATCCTCATCACATTTATTACGCATCATCAAATCTTTCACTGCCTCATCCGCAGATTTATTTTCAAATAGGACAAGATTCACTTGTTCTATAATAGGAAGATGAACATCATATTTTTTAGAAAGCCCCATTGCTGCTTTCGCTGAGTGTACTCCTTCGACTACCATTTTGACCTCTTTCATGGCCTCATCCATAGTATACCCTTTTCCAATCAAAATACCAGCTCGTCGATTACGGGAATGCACCGAAGCACAAGTTACAATCAAATCTCCAATACCGGAAAGACCTGCAAACGTTTCGAATCTCCCACCCATTTTTACACCCAGACGGGCAATTTCTGTAATTCCTCTTGTAATTAATGCAGCCTTTGTATTATCACCATAACCAAGACCATCCGCAATTCCCGCCGCTAAAGCTACGACATTTTTAAGAGCACTGCCCAATTCAATTCCGAGCATATCCGGACTTGTATAAACACGAAAAACCGGATTCATAAAAAGGCTCTGAATATATTCTGCCGTACTTTTGGTTCTTGCTCCAACGACACATGTTGTTGGCAGCTTACGCCCTACCTCCTCTGCATGAGAGGGACCAGACAACACCGCAACCTCTGCCTGTGGAATTTCATCCGAAATAACTTGTGACAAAGTCATATAAGTTTTATCTTCTATCCCTTTGGCTACATCTACAATTAACTGCCCTTTCGCTGCATAGGGTTTCATTTTATTTGCTGTACTTCTTGTATAAGGAGAAGGTACCGCAAGTACTAATAAGTCCTTTCCGTTAATGGACTGCTCTAAATCGGTTGTAAACGTCATGCTGTCCGGAAGTCTTACACCCGGCAGCTTATCGACGTGCTCTCTTTTTTCATTCAGCATCGTAATTTCGTCTTCGATTACCGACCAAACATTTACTTGATGCCCATTTTCCGCTAAAAGAAGTGCCAGTGCAATCCCCCAGCTTCCCGCTCCAATTACGCTAATATCTGCCATTATATATCCTCCATCCATTACATTTATATTATTTTATAACTTCTTCACTTTTTTTCGTTAAATATGTCTTTCTTTCCTCACCATGTACAAGCCGTACAATATTAGCACGATGTTTCACAAATGCCATAATTGACAAAAAAGCACCAACCGCACACAATTCATAAATAAGCGGCTGCTCCATGTGAAACAGATTAAACTTGCCAAAAATAATTAATTCTGTCATAAATGCCACATAAACTAAGAGAGAGCCGAGTGAAACATAGTGAGTAATAAAAAATATGGAAAAGAATACTATGACACCGACAATCGTAAAGCGCCAATCAAAAGCCAGAATTAATCCTGCTGTTGCAGCAATACCTTTTCCGCCCCTAAATTTTAAATAGAAGGGAAAATTGTGTCCCAGTATTGCACCTGCGCCTGCATAAAGAGATAAAAGCGGCATCATTTCCGAATGAGAATCCGAATAAATTAGTCTTACGGCTACAATTGCTAAAATTGCCTTTAATACATCAAAGATAAAAACAATCAATCCCGCTTTTTTACCAAGCACCCGTAATGTATTTGTTGTCCCGGCATTTCCGCTCCCATGTTCGCGAATATCAATTCCGTTTATTTTCCCATAAATAAATGCTGTCTGAATCATTCCTAGTACATATCCAATTGCCAAAGAAATTAATCGTTCCATTTTACTGCTTATCCTTTCGTTCCCTGATAATAAATCTCAAAGGAGTGCCTTTAAAGCCAAAAGCCTCTCTAATCTTATTCTCAATATATCTTGTATATGAAAAATGCATCAGCTCTTTATCATTGACAAAGATAACAAAAGTAGGCGGCTTTACTGACACCTGGGTAATATAGTATAAACGCAGCCTCTTTCCTTTGTCTGACGGCGGCTGCTGCATTGCTACCGCTTCTGTCATAATTTCATTTAAGACACCGGTACCAACACGCATGGAATGATTTTCAATTACAGTATCAATGATATCATAGAGCTTTACAAGTCTCTGTCCCGTCTGTGCCGAAACAAATATAAGCTCAGCATATTGCATAAATGCCAAGGTATCTCTGATTTTACTAGTAAACTTGTAAATTGTCTTATTATCCTTTTCAACTAAATCCCACTTATTTACAACAATTATGACACCTTTGCCATTTTCATGCGCAATTCCCGCAATCTTTGCATCCTGTTCGGTAATACCCTCTGACGCATCAATGACAAGCAACACAATTTCCGCACGTTCCACTGCTGTAACAGTACGAATAATCATATAACGTTCTAGTTCTTCTTTAATTTTATTTTTTCTTCTCAGTCCAGCCGTATCAATGAAGACATATTCTTTACCATTATAGACTACCTCTGTATCAATCGCATCTCTCGTTGTTCCCGCAATGTCGGATACAATTAAACGGTTTTCTCCTACTAATT
>CAYPIB010000026.1:13174-18595 GCA_964410675.1 uncultured Roseburia sp. | reverse complement strand
TCATCCTCTTCTTCCATCAGGTCTTCTTTATTTAAGTGGCTTACTACCTGATCAAGCATATCACCAATTCCTAATCGGTTTGCTGCTGAAAGCGGAATTGGATCACCCATCCCAAGATTATAAAACTCATATGTGTCATTTAAAAATTTATTAAAATCATCGACCTTATTTACAATCAACATGACCGGTTTGTGAGAACGCCTTAACATATCTGCCACTTTCGCATCCGAGTCCACTAATCCCTGTTTTACATCTACCATAAAAAGAATGACATCTGCTGTATCAATTGCAATCTGTGCCTGTTCCCTCATTTGAGATAAAATCACATCTTTACTGTCCGGCTCAATGCCTCCGGTATCAATTAATGTGAAGCTATTGTCCAACCACGTTACATCCGCATAAATCCGGTCCCTTGTAATTCCCGGTGTATCCTTTACTATGGAAATCATTTCTCCAGCCAATGCATTAAACAGGGTGGACTTTCCAACGTTTGGTCTTCCAACAACTGCCACGACCGGTTTCCTTTTTTTCTTTCCCATCTTAACTCCTTTAATCTTTTCTATTTGTTTTTCCAAGTAAAAGCTGGATAAACTCATATCCACTTGATTTTACAATGTCAATCCTAACTTGTAAAGCGCTTTCCAATTCCCCAAGAGTAATATCATCCAAAAAAACGTTTTCCTCAGCTCTTAAAACATTTTGAGGTAAAAAAAGCGTTTCACCTAATTCCTGATCCAAAAGCTGCTTTTTAATATCCTGTCCTGTCAAAAGTCCCGACACTGTAATTTGTTCGCCAAAGAACTCATTGACAATCTCATACACGTAAATGCTGACATTTGGAAAAATTGCTGTCAGCGTATGCGCAATCTTTTTTATATAAGGAAATGAAAGCTTCCCTGTTGCCATTGATATTTCTCTTTTAAGTGACAATCTTTCTTTGTCCATTGCTATATTTTTTTTACAGCCTTCTATATATTCTTCTACCGATTGTTCAAATTCATCCAAAAGAAGACGCAGCATTCCTACACCGTTTTCTAATTGTAAATATCCGTCATAATTACTCGCAGGCGGAACTTCTCTCCCGGCTAATATATACCACTCATCACTTGCGTGAATAAAATGCATGCCATATTCTTTATAAACCTTTTCCTGCCAATGATGAATCATTTGAAGAACTTCCCCGGCATCCTCTTTTGTAAAAGGTTCAAGCGGATAAAGTCCCTCCCGAAATTTACTCAGTCCTACCGGTACAATCGAAACACTTTCTAAATGAGGCAGATATTTCGTCATCTGTTCGATACTGTACCAAAGCTCTTTTCCGTCATTAACACCCTTACAAAGTACAATCTGCCCATTTAATGTAATACCGGCTTCAAAAAGCCTGTCCACTTTTTTTAATGCTTCTCCGGCAAAGCGATTATTCAACATTTTACAGCGAAGTTCTTTATTCATTGTTTGAAAGGAAATATTAATCGGTGATAAATGATATTTGATAATTTTATTTAAGTCCTCATCCGACATATTCGTAAGTGTAATATAATTCCCCTGTAAAAATGAAAGCCTTGAATCATCATCTTTAAAATATAAAGTCTCGCGCATGCCTTTCGGCATTTGATCAATAAAGCAAAAGATACATTTATTATGGCAGGATCGATACTCATCCATTAATCCATTTTCAAACTCAATGCCGATTTCTTCCCATTCCTCTTTTTCAATTTCCAAAAGCCACTGAATCCCGTCTCCGTCTTCGTCTCTTTGTCCGCCCTTTTCTATGAGAATCTCCAAATACTCCTCCTGTATCATAAACTGATAGTCAAAAATATCTGAAACAATTTCACCATTTATGCGAAGCAGACTGTCACCCGGCTGAATGCCAAGCTCTTCTGCAATACTTCCTTTTTCTATTTTTTTAATTAAATGTTTTGAATCCATGAATGGGAATTCCTTTCCTGCACTGCCCACAATGCACATTACTTATCATTTTACTAAAAATTCCTTGACGTGTCACTACCATAATGCTATAAATTAAATGGAGATATTCCAAATATTACTATAATGATACTTTTTTACATATTAAGAAAGGGATTTTCATGCCAAATTTAACCGAACTTGAAAAAGCTCTTCCGGTTGCCCCTCTTAAACTCGTGGCACTGGATAGTTGTGATACTTTAGGACAACATGTTAACGATTATTTAGTAGAATTTCGAAAAAATGTACGTAATGTCGCAAAAAATGACCCGGCTTTTGAAGGCTATGCCAAAAAAAACTACTTAGCAGATGTGGAATGCCCCCGCTTTGGAAGCGGTGAGAGCAAGGGAATATTAAAAGAATCCATTCGTGGAAAAGATTTATTTATCATGGTTGATGTTTGCAATCACAGTAAAACTTATACAATGAATGGTTATGTAAACCACAAATCACCTGATGACCACTATCAAGATTTAAAGCGCGTCATTGCTGCCGCTGCCGGCAAGGCAAAGCGTATTAATGTTATTATGCCATTTTTATATGAAGGACGCCAGCACAAGCGAAACGGACGTGAATCATTGGACTGCGCCTATGCACTGGAAGAATTAAGTAATATGGGAGTCAGTAATTTTATCACCTTTGACGCACATGATCCAAGAGTCCAAAATGCAACCCCATTAAAAGGGTTTGATAACTTTATACCTCCCTATCAGTTTATCCGTTCACTGTTGCGTTATGAAAAGGATTTAATTATTGATAAGGACCATACCATTGTCATCAGTCCCGATGAAGGTGCTCTCGATAGAGCTATTTATTTTTCAACAGTCTTAGGTGTTGATACCGGTATGTTCTATAAGCGCCGTGATTATTCTACAATTATAAATGGTAAAAATCCAATTGTTGCGCACGAATTTTTAGGCGATAATATAGATGGCAAGGACGTCATTATTATCGATGATATGATTGCTTCCGGCGGAAGTATGCTTGACACTGCAAAGCAGTTAAAGCAAATGAATGCAAAACGGGTCTTTATCTGCTGTACATTCGGACTGTTTACGGAAGGTTTAAAAGCCTTTGATAAGGCTTATGAAAACTGCTATTTTGATAAAGTAATTACAACAAACTTAACGTACCTTCCACCTGAATTAAAAAAACGGCCTTATTTTATCGAAGCTGATATGAGTAAATTCCTAGCCAGTATTATTGATTTTATGAATCATGATATATCAATGGGAAATGTTCTGACTCCAACAGAAAAAATTAGAGATTTATTAACGAAATATAACGCAAGAGAGGATATGCTTATATAAGCATACCCTCTTCAGCGTTAAAACTAATTATTACTTTAAATAAATCACCATCTAAATAAATACCAAACTGACCTTTTAGTGCATGCACAAGACTTTTCGCAATCGAAAGTCCAAGTCCGCTTCCTTCTGTACTTCTCGAAATGTCGCCCCTGATAAAACGCTCTGTCAACTCATCTGCTTGAATATTAAGCGGCTGAGCCGAAATATTTTTAATCGTTATAAATACCTTTTTTTGGCTATTTTCCAAAGCTTCATACACTTCTACATAAACGCGTGTGCTTACCATAGCATATTTATATATATTCTCAAATAAATTTTCAATGACACGCCACATTCTGCGTCCATCCGCAGTAATAATACTATCATTCTCAGGAAATCTTGTTATGATATCTAAGTGATGTTCTTTGAATTTTTCCGAAAACTCACCAACAACCTGATTCATTAATTCAATCACATTCAGCTTTTCTATTTCAAGAATTAAATTCCCGGAAGTAATTTTACTAGCCTCAACTAAATCATCTGTTAACTGCTTTAATCTTTGTGACTTTGTTTCAAGAACATGGATATATTCCTGAAGCTTTTTATCCTGTACATTTTCTCTTTTCAGTAAATCAACATAGTTGATAATAGAAGTGAGCGGTGTTTTTATATCATGAGAAACATTCGTAATCAAATCTGCTTTCAGCCGCTCATCCTTCATACTTGTTTCGACCGCCTGCTTAATTCCTTCCCCAATTTTATTAACTGCTCCGGCAAGCTTTTTATTATCGCCGTGCATTTTTGTTTCATCCAGCTTAAAATCAAACTCACCCTGGCTGATTCTGATAATGCCTTCTAAAATTTCTGTGCGCTCGATATCGCTTCTAAAGAGATAGAAAAATACGGCTGCATCACCAACTAACATTAGGCTAATAAGAACTAGTGATTGTGTGGCTCCGATTATAATATTAAGAGAAATAAAAGGTACATATATAAGCAATATTTTTCCTAATTGATTCATTCTTTTATATATTGTTGCAGCTCCGTCTCTTATTGCTTTGCAGGTATTTTTAAGCCCTTTCCAAAGCAGCATAAGCAACTTGTATATAATTGAATTTTTTATGAATACTTTTGCTTTTAATCGTTTCATAATGCCGCCGCTAAAAAATAAAAGTAAACTATTCAACAGAAAGACAGATGCCAGTACCGCAGTAAAAAACACCGGTGTTTTCAATAACGGAATAAAAGAACTATCATCAGCAAATATACTGATGCCTAATACCAAAAGTAATATCATGCCTGCAATGATACCGCCTCCAAGAAAAAGGTAAATTTCGGTGTACCATTTATCAATCATATTTAAGTTTTCTATTCCTTCTGTTAAAACAAGTCGTTTTTTCTTTATGCCCTCTTCTTCTATTACTTCATATTTGGCCCGATTGCCACACATCATAAGATAAAGTACATATAAAACAATCGCTGATAATAATAAAAGGATTGCCGCAATACTATACTGCTGAAAGTTGGTTGTCACATATGTATATGCCGTCTGTGCACTGGCATACCCATCTGACTTTACAAAAGATGCATTCTCATTACCATATACACCTACATAGATATAACCGGCATTTGGAAATGCATAAGACATTTCATCTAAAACCTGATCCACCCATCCTGAATACACAGCCATATTTGAACTTTTTTCAACGATTGTCTTCCTATATGGTTCTATAATGAAGTAACAAGATAAATTATTACTGTTATAGTTTTTTTGGGTAAACTTATCTTTTATTTCCTTCGCTTCTTTTAAATTATTAACAGATAAGTTTGAATAAAAGTTTTTACTTAAGTCTTCTTGCCTCTCCGGAATATAAACGTATTTAAAATTTGTCTGTTCGGTATTATAATATTCTTTTTTGGTTATATACTTATTATAATTAATATTCAAATCAGAACTAGCGGAACTTATCAGCTTATAAAAGATTGCCCTTGCTTTTGCTTCTTTTCTTTTCTGTGCCTTTTCAAGAGCTTCAAGCTCTTTTAGCAATTCTTTTTGGGCGGCTATTTCGTCCTTAGACGACTCCTCACTTAGATTGACTTCTGCTTCTGCTTTTTCTTCGGCTGCCTTCTCTTCGAATGTTTCTTCTTCGAATGTTTCTTCTTC
>CAYPIB010000026.1:0-13074 GCA_964410675.1 uncultured Roseburia sp. | reverse complement strand
TCTTCGAATGTTTCTTCTTCGAATGTTTCTTCTTCAACTGTTTCCTCCGTTAAATAAATCTCTAATCCATCTTCCGGAAATTTATCAATACCATCCGGTAGTGTTGCATCTAAGATTTCTACCAGATCCAACTCACTATATACGGAACCTCCTCCATTTACAGGGTAAAACTGCTCTTCCACAAAACCATTGGCCATGTATATAATCGGCCATTGCAGCAAATCACCGACCCGGTAAACTAAAGTTCCTGCACTGCTAATTCTTTTAGCATTTGGGGTTTTTCTGTAAAAATACTGCAAAAGATCAATTTCTTTATTTTCATCAAATTTCCCTTCTGTCTCAAATTGCTGACTAACAGCAAGATAATACATCAAATCCATTGCATCTGTTGTAAACATATCTGTTAAAGTAGATGATTCTATATATCCTTCAGTTTCTAATGGATTAATCAAATAAGTATCAGTATCATTCGTAATAATGCAGCTTAACAACATGTGCAGTAATAGTCCTGCTGAAATCAAAATGCAAAACTGCTGTAATAAAATTACAAGTGCCTTCTTTCCAAAGGTACAATTTTTTTTCATACTTTTTCCTTTCTAAATATTATTAATTTTGCTTTTCTACCTTATAGCCAATTCCCCAAACAACCTTTAAATACCTTGGTTCCTTTGGATTAATTTCTATTTTCTCGCGAATATGTCTAATATGTACAGCAACGGTATTGTCCGCTCCGATTGCTTCCTCATTCCAAATATTTTCATAAATCTGTTCAATTGAGAAAACTCTTCCGGCATTTTTGGCAAGCAAAAATAAAATACTATATTCAATCGGAGTTAATTTCACTAATTCATCATCTACAAATACCTGCTTCATATCATCGTTGATGCAAAGTCCGCCGACACAATAAACATTTTTATCCTCATCCGCTAATGTGCCGAGTTTTGTATAGCGCCGCAAATGTGATTTTACCCTCGCTATTAATTCCAGCGGATTAAATGGTTTTGTCACATAATCATCTGCTCCTACATTTAATCCTAAAATTTTATCAGCATCCTCTGATTTGGCCGATAAAACGATAATCGGAATGGAGCTGAATTCTCTTATTTGTAATGTTGCATGAATTCCGTCTAACTGAGGCATCATGATATCTATGATGAGAAGCTGTATATCCTCGCTTTTTAAAACCTCAATTGCCTCCTTTCCATCATACGCTTTAAAAATCTGATATCCTTCCTGTTCAAGGTAAATATTAATTGCCTCTACAATTGCTTTGTCATCATCGCATACTAAGATATTCGCCACGTTACTGCCTCCTAATGTACATTATTTTTCTTTATACAGTTGTTCAACTATACTTATTAAAACACATATTAATTAATAAAAAGTATGAAAATCTTTTAAGTTTTTCTTAACTCCTAAGCATCAAAAAGGCACCTAGATTTCCTCTTTTGCCTTCGCTTGCCCGGTGTGAAAACAAATAGTCAGGATTATGACATGTACAAATATCAGTAACCTGAATATGTTCCGGTAAAATGCCGGCACTTGTTAAAATAAACCAATTGAGCTTCCACAAATCAAGCTGAAACTTATGATTGCTCTTTTCTTCTGCTATCTGTCTTATCATATCTTGTTTGCATTCCATTTCTAAAACAGTCTTTTGTACTTCCTCTATCACATCAGCACTGACCTCATAACATTCCTTGCAAATAGAGGGACCGATTGCCGCGAGAATATTCTCTCTCTTACAGCCAAAATGCTCTACCATCTTATCTACTGTTATCTTACCGATTTTTCCAACCGTACCCTTCCATCCTGAATGAGAAAGTGCAATGACCTCTTCGATTGGATCAACAAAATAAAGCGGCACACAGTCTGCATAAAAGGTTGAAAGGACAAGTCCCTTTTCCTTTGTAATCAGACCGTCAATGTTAGAAAAATCTCGTTTTCTTGTCACTCCTTTTCCCGCATCTTCTTTTGTGACAATTCGAATATTTGTCGTATGAGTTTGATCGGAGCAAACAAACTGTTCCTTGTTAACGTCAAAAATATCAGCAATTTTATGAAAATTCTCATCGACAGCAGTTTTTCGATCTCCTCTTGTATAACTTAGATTCATCGATGAAAACATCCCCTCACTGACTCCCCCAAGCCTTGTACTAAAAATATGCTTGATACAAGGTATTTGATCAAGCATTGGGAATGTAAGATATTCAACATTCTCTTTTCGATTTTGGCAAAGCACGGCTGTCTCCCCATGCCGTTTTATCGGATAATATAACTGCTTCATACTTACCTCCTTCGGTGAGGAAATGCATTTTGATACCAATTCAGCGTTTCCCCACAAATAGCAACAACATCATAGCGGCAGGAAATGTTAAAAAGATTGTGTTTACCTAAATAAAATTCTGCCACCTTACATATTTGCTGCTGCTTTTTAAGAGTCACTGCCTCAGCCGGATCCCCTGCTTTCGCATCTCTTCGATATTTTACTTCTATAAATACAAGAACCGCTCCATCATAACCAATTAAATCAATTTCGCCTTGACGGATTCTAAAATTCTTTTCTATAATTCGTATTCCGTTACGCTCTAAAAATTCAGCTGCCGTTTGTTCATAGTTATTTCCGGTTTGCCTGTTATTTCTTTTTTCTGCCATCCTCTTTCCCCATTTTTGCTTGTATTTTGTCCATCTGATCTACAAATACAAGTATTTCTGCGACCACCTCATAAAGCTCGGGCGGGATGAGCTCTCCGATTTCTAATCGGGAAAGCGTATCTGCAAGTGCACTGTCTTTATGAACCGGCACATGTTCCTCCACTGCCTTCTCCAAAATGCGTTCCGCCAATTTACCTTTTCCGGCGGCAATGACCTTCGGCGCTTCCTCAGAAGGATTATATTCTAATGCAATTGCTTGTTTTATTTTAGGCTTTTTTTCCTTCAAAGCTTTGCCTCCGTTCATTTATTATGCTCTAACATCAAACGACTGGGTGGAAAGAAGAGTTTGTGAGCTTTGTCCTTCTCCTATCAGAAGCTGTGAAAACTCCTTTTTCTCTCCTTTTGACATCACCGCCTCGGTTTTCATACTATATCCTCTGTTTTTCAGTCTTTCATTCAGTAAATCTATTTTGCTTTCAATAAAGGATAGGATTTTTTCATCCTTCAAATATAATTTTGTACTCACATGCTCTTTGCTCGTCATCGAAACATATACGTCTATCGGACCTAAGTGCTCCATATCCAAATGCAGTAATGCACTGATAGTTCCATCCTTATTTGCTAAATTTCGCTTATTCGTGTAGACATATAAATCACCCTGCCCTGACTCATTGTGGAATTTAAGCGGCAGCTGTACATATTGAAAATTCTGATTCAATTGATTCATAAAATCAACACTGCTGCTAAGCTGTCTTGCTCCCTGAAATAAAGGGCTTCCCTCCTGTCCGATTGTTGATAATGTATGGGAAAGCTTTTGTATTTGTTCACTCATTCTTTCGTAAAGACGATTTACTTTTCCTTCTTCACCAACCTCTTCCGGCTTTAATAAAAAAGCAGTTGACATCTTATCCGATAAAATATTGTGAAATTCTTTGATTGATAATTTTCCGCTCTTTATCGCCGCTGCAAGTTCACTTGAAAGTCCGGTCTGTGTGAGTAAATCTGCAATTATAATACGATTGCTTTCACTAATATAATTAGCCATAGCTAACTGATTTCCACTTTGCTGCGGTTGATGAGGAGTTGTATCATTCTCAATTAAGATACTCTCCTTCGGAGGATTGACAGTATGTTCTATAATATGATTCGTATGAGGCTCCCTTGCCTCTGTGCCTGTTAAGAGAATGTTCTGACTTGCTTCTTTGCCAGTCTTAGGGAGTATTATATTTTCCGCGGATTCACCATTTACGAATGAGCTCTGACCTTGAGGCATTGTACCGGCTTCTTGTAACGTATTATTTTTTACCAACGCTCCTTCTGTCAATGGGCTATCCTTCATCAGCATCTCAATAACCTGCTTATAAACAGATACTGCCTGCTCTTCATTCCCGCTGTTTATGAGTGCCTGACAAGTCTCCTGCAAATGATCGGTAAGTGCTAAAATGCTATTGGTAATCTGTCCTTCAAAATTTTTATATGCTTCAAACTGGGTCATGTTATTTGCTGTAATTGGGATCCTTAAGGCGCTCATCTCAACAATATCCGCTGGCCTTGCTTCCGGGAAATTCATGATATGCCGATACATCGTCTGTAATGAATTCTTATCAATTGACATTCCTTTATTCATCATTTCTGCTATCATGCTGATGCTTGTTTCTGTAATAGGAATATTACCTGCCGTTAAACCATTTGTCATCGTTGAGCTGACAGCGGTATTGGCAAAAAGCGGACGTAAAGAAAGCTGTCCGGTTCCAATGCTTTTCACATCAAAAGTAAGCCTTTGCCCAACTGCAATTTCCATACTATTCTCTAATTTTGCTGTAATTTCAATATCACCCGTTAATTTCAAGCAAATGGTTTCCCCTTCTACCGATATAACCTGACCACTGATGGTGCTTCCCGGAACAAGTTTTACAGCTCCCGGTCCTGTAGTCATCGGTGACGCTTTGGCAGTATGATTGCTGCCATCCGCCTTCACCTGGTTCTGCTCTGAACCACTACCCTTGTATGAGGTAATGTCTGAAAACTGAAATCTCATCCCATATCACCTACAAAATTTTTAATAAATGTTTTTCTATGAATCGGAGACGGTCCATATTTTTTAATTGCTTCAATATGTACTGCGGCTCCATACCCTTTGTTTGATGCAAATCCATATTCCGGCATTACCTTATCATATTCCACCATCAGTCTGTCTCTTGTTACTTTTGCAATAATACTGGCAGCACCAATCGAAATACTTTTAGCATCTCCTTTGATAATTGGAATCTGCTTAAGAGAAATCTTCGGAATCGTAACGGCATCATTTAATAATATATCGGGAGTTACCGCCAATTTCTGAATAGCCTCACGCATGGCTTCATAAGTAGCCTGTAAAATATTTATTTCATCAATTCTCTTTGGCGTGGCATAACCAATTGCTGCTGCAACCGCCTTTTCCATAATAATATCGTAAAGCTCTTCCCGTTTTTTCCCGGATAATTTTTTGGAATCATTAATATATAATATATCACAGTCCTTTGGTAAAATAACCGCACCTGCAACTACCGGTCCTGCCAAAGGACCTCTTCCGACTTCATCGATACCGCAAACATAACCAAAGTGCTCATATTGCTTTTCATAATATTTTAAAGCTTCCGTTCTTTGCTTTTCTATTTCCAGTTCATCCAATCTTTTTTCTGCCCTTTTAATGAGAATTTGAACGCCTGCTCTTCCGTCTTCTCTATAAGTGCTTATAAATTCAGGCAGCATATAAATATGTGCTGCCTGATACTGTTCCTTTATTTCATCCATTTTTATCTTCATTGTATTTTATCCTTCTCATTGATGCTTCAGTGGGCCAAATTGATTAAACGGCCAAATTCTAATCCATGCTTTTCCAATAATCTGGCTTCTTTGAATATTTCCGACATCATCATAGCGGCTGTCCCGGCTGTCATTCCGATTATCACCCATAACAAAATACTCATCTTCTCCAAGTGTGATTGGAACGCTTGCCCTTCCTGCATCCAAGATTACCTCTAATCCATATGTTTCATTTAAAATTTCTCCGTCTATGTAAATCCCGCCTTCTCCGTCAACCAAAACAGTTTCTCCGGGTAAACCGATGATCCGTTTAATATAATATGTATTTTCCTCATATAAATAAGGGAATACAATGATATCAAACCGCTTTGGATTAGAAAATCGATAGGAAAGCTTATCTACTATAAGTTGGTTTTCATTTGAAAGTGTCGGCTCCATGGAAGAACCATTTACGCGGGTGCGCTGTCCGACAAAGGTCAGTATTAAAAAAGTGATAAGTAGAACGAATAATATATATATACTGGTGCTTAAAATTTCCTTTACTATTTCCTTCATTTAGCTTCCTCTATCTGCGATTTTATTGTATTTTTAGTGTTATTGATGCTTGAGCCTGCCAAATTCACTAAACGGCCAAATTCTAGCCCATGCCCGCCCGTTAATCCGGCTTCTCTGAATATTTCCGACATCTTCATAGCGGCTGTCATGGCTGTTATTTCGATTGTCTCCCATAACAAAATATTCATCTTCTCCAAGTACAACCGGTACATTTGCTCTTCCTGCGTCTAGAATAACTTCTAATCCATATGTCTCATGTAAAAGTTCCCCATCTATGTAAATATTGCCTTCGGGATCAATCAAAACAGTCTCACCGGGCAGACCGATAATTCGCTTAATATAATGGGCTTTTTCCTCATAATAATAAGGAAATACAATAATATCAAATCTTTTTGGATCGTTAAATCGATAGGACAGCTTATCTAAAATCAGCTGGTCTCCATCCGATAAAGTCGGTTCCATCGAAGAACCATCGACCGGAGTACGCTGTCCGACAAAAGTAAGTATCAAAAAAGAAATAATCACTGCCAATAAAATATAAATACTCATTTCAAAAATTTCTTTTATTATTTTTTCTTTCATTTAAGTTCTCCCAACTTCAGCCTTTATCCTTTTAGGATACGGTATCTATTCCGGAAATTCAAGTGTTATTTTACCAAGTCTTCCGCATCTAAAATCATCTAACAAGAGATGACTGGCCTTTCGATAATCAATCTGCTCACCCTTTAAGAAACATTTACGGTTTCTACCAATCTCTTCTAATATTTCAACAGTTTTCTCTTTCGTAATTTGAAAACGATGTTCTAAAACACCTTCATAATTTTCTTGTAAAAATGTAATCAAATCAACCGCCATTTCTTCTATATTTAAAATTTCATCATTCATTGATCCAATTAATGCCAGTTTTAATCCAACTGCCTGATCTTCAAATTTAGGCCATAAAATACCCGGCGTATCTAAAAGCTCCAATCCCTTTCCAAGCTTTATCCACTGCTTTCCCTTTGTCACTCCCGGTTTATTTCCGGTTTTAGTACATGCTTTTCCGGCAAAAGAGTTAATAAAGGTAGATTTTCCCACATTTGGAATACCGACTACCATCGCTCTGACGGGGCGGTTTAAAATACCTCTTCTGCGGTCTCTTTCTATTTTTTCTTTACATGCTTCCGCGACTGTATTTTGAATCGCCTTCATACTTTCTCTTGTTCGGGCATTAATCGAAAGTACAAAAAATCCCTTCTGCTTAAAATATTCCTGCCACTCCTTATTTCGTTTTGCGTCCGCCAGGTCAGACTTATTTAATAAAATTAATCTGCTTTTATTTTTACCCAGCTCATCAATATCCGGATTACGGCTGCTAAGAGGCACTCGTGCATCTGTCAGTTCAATAACGAGATCGACTAATTTAATATTCTCTTGCATCATTCGTTTTGCCTTAGTCATATGACCAGGATACCATTGATAACTCATATTACTTCCTCCTGCTATTTCATAAATCCAATGCCGCTGTCTACAGCCGCCATATGGAACCATACTTTTCCCAAAATATTTTCTCTCTTAACCGCACCAATATTACCGGATCTACTGTCTTCACTATTGTTTATATTATCTCCAAGTAAAAAAAACTCATCCTCTTCTAAAACCAGTTCATTATCCACAATACCGGCATCAGCAATTTTATCATATTCTACCTCTTCATAAATAACACCGTTGACATACAACTTACCATCTCTTATTTGAACGGTATCTCCCGGTACTGCTACGACACGTTTTACGTAGTAATGAGCATTTTGATTCCCGTTTGGAAAAAATATAACAATATCACCATTTTTAGGTGAAAATAAATTATATATTAGACGATTTACAAGAATGGATTGTCCATTATAAAGAGTCGGCTCCATCGAAACACCAATGACTGATGTCTTCATTCCAATGGAATAAACAAGCACAAGCGCTACTAATATTGTTGCCATTATCATAAAAAAATAGCTCCATATCTCATGAATGACAGTACTGCTTAACTTTTTCTTTTGGCGAAAACTTAGTCCCCTTCTTCTTCTCACTTTTTACCTCTCCTC
Source organism: uncultured Roseburia sp. (assembly GCA_964410675.1). GTDB lineage: Bacteria > Bacillota > Clostridia > Lachnospirales > Lachnospiraceae > RGIG3040. The sequence continues at coordinate 4,984 of CAYPIB010000026.1, read as the reverse complement.
ACAAATGACCATTTATGCAAAAAGGGACAACTACCTAATGGCATTGTCCCTACTCAAATTCTTGACTATTTTACTAATTCTTTAACTTTAGCCCTTTTACCAACGCGGTCTCTTAAGTAGAAAAGTTTTGCACGTCTTACCTTACCTCTTCTAACAACTTCAACTCTCTCTACATTAGGAGAATGAAGCGGCCAAGTTTTCTCAACGCCAATACCGCCTGTCGTCTTTCTTACAGTAAAGGTTGCTCGATTGCTTCCGCCCTGTATTTTAATAACAGTACCTTCATATACCTGAATTCTTGTCTTTTCACCCTCTTTGATTTTACCATAAACTTTTACAGTATCACCAACATTAAACTCAGATACATTTGCATTTAACTGTTCAGTTTCGATTGCTTTAATAATATCACTCATTGTGTGCCTCCTTTATCAATTGGATGTTCTTAATACTATTTGTAACAGAGGACCATCTCTTTCTCACAACTGTTATAGGTTACCATAAATAACGAAAAAATGCAAGATATTAAATTCGAATTATTTTGTTTTTTTCTTTTTCATTAATAAAACGGAACCCAAAATAAATAATGCTCCGATCAGCACTGCAGCAATTGCAATTCCCGCTTGATTGATCTGTCCTTCCATTAAAACCTGATAGATAAAGTCCGGCATCTTTTCTGACAATGGCGCTTCATATTTTACAATCAGTACAGAAGTTAGATTGTTTAAAAAGTGCATTAACATTGCCGGTATAATGCTTTCATTGCCGATTGCAAGTGCGGCCAGCAAAAAGCCTAAAAAGGCCGTCGGGATCAGTTTGACAAGACTCATATGATACAAACCAAAAACCGCACTCGAAAGAATCATCGCTGTCAGAATCTTTTGTCTGCCTTTAAGACTTCCCAAAATAAAGCCTCGAAACATCAGCTCTTCGCCGATAGCCGGCAAAACTGCTAAGATAAAAATTATGGCCCATATTGGTGCCTTTAACAGCTCTTCAAAGACGCCGTTTACATTTTGAGTGCTCTCTTTAAAAATTGATGATAGTAAAATGGATAATACCAAATTTATCATATATCCACCAAGGAACATACAAAGTGCGGATACAATCCCCCGTACTTTAGGCGGCCTGATTGAAAACAGCTTTTTCATATCTGTCTTAATATACCACGCATAAGCAAGCGGAATAATAAGTATCATTGCCTGCGAAACTAAAACACCGGCAAGCCCCCATTTTACCTGAGCAAGGCTTCCTACATAAAACATCAAAAGCAGCTGGAGACAAAGCAAAAGAATCACATCTCCATAACCTGGCAGCTGCGCCTTTTTCATTTCACTTCGTTTAGTAAATAACTTAACACTGCCAAAGCCTTCACCGAATAAAATATTTTCACTATTATACAGCTTGCCGAGAATCATAATTGTCAGCAGACTGTATACAACATTACTTAAAAGCACAATACCAAAGAGCGCATAATTGTATTTAAAGTTAAACAAGTCTTTTATGAGTAATGTCACATTAATAATCGGAACCGCCGCTGTGGATGCCGACAGCTCTAATTTAGGAATCGCTCCGGCATAACCGCCAAACATAAAGATTAACAGCAGTGGTGTAATATAATTATTGGCCTCTTTAAAACTCTTGGCAAATACGCATACACACATACAGGCTGCCGTTACAAAAAGAGCAAATACAATCATAAGCAGCATGGTAAATAAAATTCCGGGCAAAAATGATGCAAAATCAAACTTATCCGCCATCCCTTTAGCCACAAAGCTTATCATAAAGCCAAACGCACCGCCAAGCGATAATATATTGATAACAGCAGAAATACATGCAATCACCGATACTGCAAGAAATTTACTCATTATCATTTCAAAATTAGTGACCGGAAGCGTCAGCAGTGTTTCCAATGTTCCTCTCTCACGCTCTCCCGCCGTTACATCAATGGCCGGGTAGATTGCACCAAGACAAATACTTATTATAATCAGAACCGGAATAAAGCCGCCAATAATATTACCCATACTCTCTTCCGTTGATGACAGGTCTTCTCTTGCATAAGCAATGGGATATAAAATCAGTTCTTCATCAAGACCTGCCTGTAATACTGCTTCCTTCCTTAAAGCTTCACGATATAAATCCATACCGTCAAAAACAGCTCCTGCCGCTGTCGAAGAATTTGTTACGGCTGATAAGTAACAGATTTGATATGTAATTTTTCCGTCTTTTTCACCCTGTGTTACATAGGCATCAATATCCTTATTTTCCAGTGCCTTTTGTGCATTTAGTACTGAAACAACCTCTACCTTATAATCAAGCTTACTGTCTTCATTTGTGATGACTTCTGCAATCTTTTCTTCCTCTGCTACATTTTCAAAGGCAATTTTATATACTGTTGTCTCTTGATCATTCATAATCGCTGTTGTAATAAACGTCATGATTACTATAATCGTAGGATATAGCAAAAGCGGCAGCAATACCATCATAATCATTGTCTTTTTATCTCTGAAAATATCTGTAATTTCACGTTTGAAAAGAGCTCTCATTCTTGCTATATTCATTCTCTTTCTACCCCCTCCATTACCTTATGAAACGCCTCTCGTAAATTTTCTGCCTGCATTTCCTTTATAATTTCATTTGGAGTGCCTGCTTTTACGATTTCACCATTATAAATCATTAAAATCCGATCACATAAAAACTCTGCCTCTTCTAGATAATGAGTCGAATATAAAACCGCTTTTCCAGCCTCCTTCTGTTCCTTCATAAAATTAATAATTGCATCTGCTGAAATAATATCAAGTCCCAGGGTGGGCTCATCAAATATATAAATATCGGGATTATGTATGAGTGTTCTGGCAATCGAAGCGCGCTGTGTCTGCCCGGTTGACAATTTTTCAATTCGATTATCCCCGAAGCTTTCCATATCAAGCACTTTGAATATCTCATCAATCCGCTGCTCACACTGCTGCTTTGACATGCCATAAATTTCTCCAAGCATTGAAAGCATTTCACGTGTACTCAGTCGATGGTACAGCTTTGTATTGCCTGACAGATAGCCAATGCTTTGCTTCATTTCCACTGCATCTGTTAATATGTTTTCATCGTCATCCATATAGACAACTTTTCCCTCTGTCGGCTCCATTAAAGTTCCAAGCATTCGGAGTAACGTTGTCTTACCTGCTCCGTTTGGACCTAAAATTCCTAAAATTTCCCCTTGCTTAATTTCCAAAGAGATATTATTTACCGCATAGAATTCTTCTCTTACAGACCTTTTCTTTTTCGATAAATAACCTTTTTTAACTTTATCCTCTTCTAAAATATTTCGTACAAAAACTTTGCTAAGATTTTCTGCCTTTAACATTCTTTTCATACCACCTCTCATATAAATCCGGCCGGCGTTTTTTAGTGCGCTCTACCGCCTGCTCTCTCCGCCACTTTTCAATATTTGCATGATGACCGGACAAAAGAATATCCGGCACTCTTTTGCCTTTCCATTCTTCCGGTCTTGAATATTGTGGATATTCCAATAAGTCCTCTTGAAACGATTCAAATTCTGCTGACTCTTTATTGTTTAAAACGCCGGGAACCAATCTTGAAATGGCATCAACCATTACCATTGCCGGCAGTTCCCCTCCTGTCAGTACATAATCGCCGATGGAAACATAGTCTGTGACAATTTCCTCCAGCACCCGTTCATCAATCCCTTCGTAATGACCGCAAAGTAAAATAAGGTCCTCTTCTTTTGCAAAGTCTGATGCCATCTTCTGATTAAAAACAGCTCCCTGCGGTGTTACATAAACAACTCTTGGTTTATTTTGAACTTGCTTGCAAACTGCCTGAAAGCAATCATACACAGGCTGAGCCTGCATCAGCATGCCAGCGCCTCCGCCATACGGATAATCATCTACCTTTTTATGCTTATTCAGAGTATAATCCCTAATATTAATTGCCTGCACATCAATATATCCCGCTTCCGCAGCTCTTCCTAAAATACTGGTGTTTAAGCCCTCTAAAACCATTTCGGGAAATAACGTTAATATATGAAACCTCATAACAGCCCTTCCATCACATGTACACGAATAAATCCTTCTTCTGTATTCACCTCTAATATACAGTCTTTAATGGCAGGAAGAAGTACTTCTTGATCTTCCTTCATCTGGACAACATATACATCATTTGCCCCAGTTTCCATTACATCTTTTAGAATACCGAGTTCCTCTCCATCTTCCTCTATTACCTTTAATCCAATCAGATCAGCAATAAAATATTCATCTTTTGAAAGCTTTATTGCATTCTCTCTTGTGACAAATAACTCACTGCCCTTGTACTTTTCAACATCATTTATATTATCAATTCCTTCAAACTTTAATATTACCTTGTTTTTAAAGAATTTTACACTCTCTACTTTTAATATACAATGCTCTTTGTTATAATCCAAAATCAATTCTTTACACTTTTTAAATCGCATACTATCATCTGTTGTCGGATAAACCTTCACTTCTCCTTTAATTCCATGCGTAGAAGTAATAACTCCAACTTTTAACAAATCAACCATTTTAGACTCCTTTAAAAAAATTAGGACGCCCCCCAAAGGACATCCTACATTTCTAGATGATTTCTACATCAACTTTTTGAATCAATTGGTCTTAATTTACTCTGACCAAAACCTCCACGATATTCAACGGGAAATCAAACAGCTAGAAAAAGAGATCGGAAGAGAAGATAAAGACAAAACCAATGGTTCTGTAAAAATCGACATTGATATCATAAAATGGAATGAGCTGATTTTGAAGGAAAAAGACTGGCAACGAAACTATGTCAAAGATTTACTTCCCAGCCTATACGAGAATGCTAATCTCTCACAATTCTCTTGTAAATAGCATCTACAATTTTCTTATCCACAGCATCCTCAAATTTACGAGAAAAGAGTAATCCTGATGAAATTATCAGCTCAAGATCTTCTTCTCTGAATGTATACGGACGCCCT
>CAYPIB010000025.1:0-27672 GCA_964410675.1 uncultured Roseburia sp. | reverse complement strand
GTAATGCTGGGGAAAAATGAATTTGCTTTTTCAATACCAAAAGCTATAAAACGTGCAAAGGCATTTATTAGTAGTTTAGAGTTAGAAATTGTAGAAGAAGCATCTCATCTGCTTCCTGTCAGTAAACCGGATTATATTAATAAACGGGTAATGGAATTTATTGAAGGTTAGACAGTATAGTCAAAAGATATGCCATTGTGGATTAAAATAGCGGTTATTTGTGATTACATGATGCTGGCGGCGTGGGAGTTGAATAATGGAAATATGATGATCGGGTTGTTTAATCCCCCAATTATTAAAAAAGAATTTAAGATACCGGAATACATAGAACCTGCTGCATTACTCATCTTGGGTTATCCGAAAAAGGGGTTTTTAATTCCCGAACTTCATCGTACGGAAAGAAAACCCCCTTACGGATACAGTCATGTTTGAAGAATATAGAGAGGAAATGTAGAAGCTTTTTTACTATACCTACCCTAATAATTTCTCAATCTCTTGCTCCAGTTTTTCCGGTAAAATTGCAGGAGAATAGCGGGCAGCAACATTTCCATTCCGGTCAATGAGGAATTTTCCAAAATTCCATTTAATATCAGCGGGCTTCTTACCAATTGTCAGCAATTTTACTTTTTTCTCAAAGGATGCGGATAAAGTATCGCCTTGGTCTTCCGGAGCCTGCTCCTTAAGCCATGCATAGAGTGGACTGGTATTTTTGCCGTTCACATCAATTTTAGCAAAGCGGGGAAATGTGGTGCTATAATTCAATGTACAGAATTCACTTATTTCTTCATCTGTGCCAGGGGCTTGCTTTAAAAATTGATTGCAGGGAAAATCCAAAACAACAAGTCCTTTTTCCTTGTATTTATCGTATAATTCCTGCAACGCCTTATATTGAGGGGTAAGTCCGCATTTTGTCGCAGTATTCACAACAAGCAGCACCTTCCCTTGATACTCTGAAAGTGATATAGTTTCTCCCTGATTTGATTTCACTGAAAAATCGTAAATATTCATAATTTACCTCCGTATTGAAATTTTTATTAGTTTATGTGTTATTTTCTATTCCTATCATCATCTTTGCAAAATCTTCTGCTTTTCTTAAATCTTCCTGATTCGGATGGCCGCTGTGCACAAATTTAAATTTACCGCGGCAATGATACTCCCTTTCATCGATTGGTATGCCTTTTGCGGATAATAATTTTTCGACTTGTGAAAAGGTAGATGGTAAAATTGCTGCTGTGCTGAAGTTCACGACTTTTGTTACCTTTTCCTTATCTAGAGTGGCAATAAAATTCTTAATCTTTGCATCAACACCGGCTGCGTATACTGAGCTGCCAAGAAAAAGGATATCTACGGGAGTCTCAATTGGCACCTCGATGTCCTCAGCGGGAACTCCCGCCACCTTCGATATGACATCAGCCAGTTTCTTTGTATTTCCTGTTTTTGTGTAATAACGGATTGCAATAGTCATTGTTTCATCTCCTTTACAAGTTTTCAAGTATCTGATAAAGAATACGGTACAGAGTCTGGGCTTCTTCAGGGGAAATTTGAATGCATTTTCCAATCTGCCCCGGTATATCCAGTGCCCTTTGTTTTAATGCTTCGCCCTTATCAGTCAGAGTTACATTCAGATTTCGTTCATCCTCTATAGAGCGGGCACGCGTAACTAGCCCTTCAGCCTCCAGCTTTTTCAGCAAAGGTGTCAGTGTGCCGGAATCCAGATAAAGACGCTCTCCAAGTGACTTAACATTCATGTTTTTATTTTCCCATAAAACCATCATGGCAATATACTGTGTGTAGGTCAGTCCAATTTCATCCAGAAAAGGTTTATACTTTTTGACAACCTCTCGGGCACATGCATAAAGGGGAAAACAAAGTTGGTTTTCAAGTTTTAATGGATCTTTTGGCATATAATTTTCCTTTCAAGGGGAGAGTTTCTTTTCTGGGCGGCGGCTCTCTCTGGCAGTGCTTTGTAAGCCCGTTTTTCTGGGCATTGCAATGAGCCGTTAAGCGTAAAAACTTGAAAGGCTAGGACTTTCATGTTTTTAAAAGCCTCTTAAAGTCTCATTTCCATAGAAAAGAGAGCATTTCAAAGTACTGCCAGAGAGAGCCGGCACCCAGAAAAGAAACTCGCTATTGCTTAAAAAATAATGTTTTATAATTAAAAAAACTAATTGGATACAATTAAATTATACACAATATAAATGTGATGTCAAGATATTTAATAAAAAAGATAACAGTATATTAATTGGTTTATTGGAGTTATTTTATGACTTTTAAATAATTGGAGTTTATAATATAATGAAAAAATAGTGCTGCTTATGAAGAATAAATCGTAAGATAGTAGGCTGATATTGTAAGAAAGGGTAATATTATGGAATTGTTATATAAAAAAGCAACAATTGATGATATTGAAATGCTGGTAGAGACTAGAATAGAAGTTTTAAGAGCTGTAAATAAGTTGGATAATTTTACTGATATGACGGAAGTGAAAGAACAATCTTATGATTATTATAAAAAAGCGTTATCTGCTGAAACACATATAGCGTATTTGGTTTTTGATCGAAGCATGTTTGTGGGAGCAGGCGGAGTCAGTTTTTTTCGTGTAATGCCTGCATTTCATAATCCAACCGGTAATATAGCGTATATTATGAATATGTATACGAATCCCATTTACAGAAGGAAGGGCATTGCTTATAAAACATTAGATTTACTTGTTTCATCTGCTAAAGAAAAAGGCATTACTGCGATATTGCTTGAAGCAACTGATATGGGGCGTCCATTGTATGAGAAATATGGATTTGTAAAAATGAATGATGAAATGAAACTGCCGATGTGATAATTTAAGATATAAATTGTTGAAGTGTTTCATGCGCTTGTGAATACATTGTCTGCTGTTGGTTTGTCGCTATCAGTAATAAACTGTAATCTCGTTTTACATTGCTTCTTTTGCGTGCATAAAATTGTTGACAGTGAAAATCTTATGTGGTATATTTATAACATAAAGATATAAATACACCACAGGAGGTCTAAATATGAAAAGATTGCTTTATGGTTCTTTGGGATTCATATCCCTTTTAGGTTTCGTCGGAATTTTTACAGAGGAAAAGTATTTTTTATCATTTTTTTGCTTTGCAGTTAATTTTCAATATTTCTTCAAAAAGACAGATGAAATGGTAGATGAATATATGAATAAGTCTGCCAGAAATGGTTTTTTTACTGGAATGCTTGCAGTTGCAATCATTTCAACCTTTAACATGTTTTTGAAAACTCCTTATGAGGCTCTAAATTTAGGTATACTATATGGCTGGATCTTAGCAGTTGCTACTTTTATCATATCAACGATGATATATGAGTATAAGGAAAAAAGGTCAATACAATATGATTAAAAATAGAATAAAAGAATTACGTGCCAGAGAAGATATGAAGCAGGAGGAGCTTGCTAAACTTGTAGGAGTCCGAAGAGAGACAATAGGGAATCTTGAAAAAGGACGATACAATCCATCTTTAGTTTTAGCTTGGAATATTGCAAAGGTCTTTGAAGTAAGCATTGAGGAAGTATTTACAATTGAATAATGAAAACAGATTAAGCGGTAATCTACTAAGGTTTACTGCTTTTTCTATGCCGGAAAATTTATAAATTAATATGCTTATTCAATTAATAACATTTTTAGTGTATTCTATAAGAAATATTTACGTAGTAAAAAATATAATTCAATAAAATTGGAGGTTACATATGAGTTTTGATAAAATACGAAAGGCTGATCTTGATGATTTTAACTCTATTTCTTTATTATTGCAGCAATTATGGCCTAGTGACATAATAAACATAAATGAACTTTATGAAGTATATAAATTATCAATAAATAGGGCATCCGAATTTGCCATTTGCTATTGTCAGGGAAAAAAGATTGTTGGTTTTGCCGCCGGAAATATTCAAAATGCCTTTTATCGTACCGGCAATCTATGTTACGTTGGAGTATTGATTATAGATTCTGAATATCGCGGACATGGAATTGGTATTGAATTAATGGACTATATCAAAAATATAGCTGTTAAAAATAATTGTAAGGCGATTGAATTAGAGTCGGGCTTTCATAGAAAAAAGGCACATGATTTTTATGAAAACTATGGATTTAAAAAAACAGCATTTACATTCGCCTTGGAGCTTGTATGATGAGAATTTTGTTGATGATACATCTTTTTGTTGTTATACTGAAATCAGTAAATGACTGTTACTTTAGAATGCTGACTTGAAAGGAATATCAATATGGTGGATAGAATAAAACAGACAAATGATTATATTGCTCTATATAAAGAACAGCTGGAAAATGGAGAAATTCAGATTGCTTACGAAAGAATTGTTAAATATGTGATGGCACTAAAAGCGCAGTTTTCAAAAGAATTTGCAGATAAATTTCAGACCGGAAATGTTTCGCCCGGCTATATGGATTTTACATATTTTCCATTTTTTAATGATTATTTGCGGAGTAAGAAGCTGCGTTTTGGAATCGTATTAAACCATCGGAAAATGAGATTTGAACTGTGGCTGATGGGTCAGAATGCGGATGTCCAGCATGAATATTGGAATTTATTAAAAACAACTGAATGGAATAAGAAGCAGGCCACAATGCCGAAATATTCGGTTCTTGAAGCGGTATTAGTAGAAAATCCTGATTTTAATACACCGGATTTACTTGCAGAGACAATTTTGAATGCGTCAGCTTCCACTTCCGAAGAAGTGATAGCTTACATTAAGAAAAATTGTATATAGTCAATTACAATATGCCTTGATACTATATATCAAAAACCGAAAGGAAGAGTGGTGAACTCCATCCTTTCGGGATAATTTAAACGTTATAGTTTTTGATCATAATATTTTAATGCGATTAATTCTATCACATTACGAAATCCGAATATAATCAAACAAATGATAAAGAATCGGTTAAAGGTAAAGGTTATTTCTAAATCATAGATAGAAATCACAATCTGTGCGATTAATAGCAGCACTATTAAGGTGATGCCTAAATAACTGGTGATGTTCCTTGCTTTGTTTTGAATCATTAACCAGCGTTCATCTTTTTTATATTCCACCTCTTTTTTCGCCTTCAAAATATAAAGGTATAAAGTAGCAATGGTGCCTATAATTAAGAAAATTAAAATAATAATTTGCTCATTCATTGTTTTTTCCCTCCTTGTGTTCAAAAACTTCATTAATTGAAATATCAAAAGCCTCTGCTATTTTGAAAGCTAATTCCAGTGAGGGTGTATACTTATATTTCTCAATGGATATGATTGCTTGGCGCGAGATGCCTAATTTTTCGGCTAAATCTGCTTGCGTCCAATTATGTTCTGCTCTCAAAACCTTAATTCGATTTTTAATCAATGTATCTTCTCCTTTACAAAATGTAAAACGTTGATTACATTTACAGTGTAATGTGTTGGTTACATTTTGTCAATAACTAATGACTATTACTTGTAACAATAATTGTTTGAAACATGCTAAGGAGGAATAAAAATGTATTATTCAACCATTTACACATCACCAATAGGAGCAATTACACTTGCATGTGATGCCGATGGAAAAAATCTTATTGGATTATGGACAGAGGGACAAAAATATCACGGAGATACCATATTTGATTCCATGACCCCTAAAAATGATATTTTGTTGTTTGACATTACAAAAAAGTGGCTGGACAGATATTTTGCAGGCGAAAAACCTGATACTTTAGAATTACCGTTAGCCCCCATTGGCGGCGAATTTCGTCAAGAGGTATGGAATATATTGTGTCAGATTCCATACGGTAAAATGATGACTTATGGAGATATCGCAAAAAAAATGGCGGCAAAACGAGGCAAGAAAAGCATGTCAGCCCAAGCCGTAGGCGGAGCTGTTGGGCATAATCCGATCTCTATCATCATTCCCTGCCACCGGGTGGTTGGGTCAAATGGCAGCCTGACGGGTTTTGCCGGTGGTGTTCAAATGAAGGTAAAATTGCTGGAGCTTGAGGGCGTAGATATGTCTAACCTTTTTATCCCCCAAATAGGTACGGCACTGTAGAATAACACGAAATGAAGAATAAATTTGGTGTTATGGAAAGGTATAGTAAAGTTATAAATTACGTGGTTAAAAGAATATATAATGAATATTCGGAAAATATTGATTTGTTATTTGCACAGAAAACAATGATTATATTCTAGCTTTTCTTTCCGCTTGCTGTCTTCAAAATTGTATAAATGAAATTGAGAAAAACCATGCACGAATCAAAAGGTTTATTAGTAAAATTGAAAATTAAAAAGAGGGGTAAATATCATGTCATATTTATTTGACCAATTGTTTAATTAGGGAAGGGTCAGACATGACATTCACCTCCTTTATGTGCAAAATGGACCCATCCACACAAGAAAAAAGTAATAAGCTGTTGCTTATGGGATTGCCTTGCTTTCATAATAATGGGTTCGTTCATTTCTTACGTTTTCTCCTAAACGTACGGACTACTATCACGATTACAATAATCGCAACCATAAAGACAATCAGCGGTAGCCATGTATCAACGATACTTTGGAATACACCATCCCATTTAATATTTTCGGGGAACATCGTTTATACCTCCATTCTTTCGTTTTGTCGTTCTGTCACCATGCGCTTGCATGATATATAGGTTGCAAGGAAGTAACTTCCATATACCACAAGGAACAGCAGAACCGTGAAGAACAGGTTTGTTGAAATGTGGATGTTCATAAATTCCTCTACAATTTCCATTGCTTTTTGTATTAGAATAGTGGAGAAGATACCGGCTGCCGCCAGCGGGGCCGCAAAGAATAACGCTGTCTGATAAAACAAAGTTCGGTTGATTTGCTTCTTTTTCGCGCCCAGCTTTTGAAGCAGGCCATAGCGATAGATATTGTCGGTGGTTTCCGTGAGCTGCTTCAGTGCCAGAAGCGCCGCGCAAATCAGCAGGAAAATCAGGCCGATATAGCAACAGAGGAAAGATATCAGTGCGTTGATGCCGTAGAACATATCATACATCATAACTTTTTCAGCGTACCGGTAGCCGTGTGCCTCATCCAGCCCTATGGGTATCATCTTCTGCAAAATTTCATCCGAATTTACCTCCGGCTTATACAGTACCAAAAGCACATTCGCATCTTTCTCGAAGGTGGGAGCAATGGCATCCGGGAGTATAAGTGTTCCACGGTCATTGTTGCCAACGGAAGTCATAAAGTAGGTTTCTCCCAGCACCTCACTAGATGCTCTCTCTAAAGAAATACCCGCCAATATCAAGTTGGGGTGATTTTCAAGTGCAGCGTCCACATACTCACAGGTTCCCTCGTAATTACAGTTCAGCAAGTATTGATGGTCGTCCAAGTGAATCGGTTCTTTTCCTTGCATTGCCAAGGCTCTATTAAAGTCTGAAAGGGAAACAGCCGTAACTTTTGTGTCCGTGATACTCCTGTCAATGGGCCACAGGTTTATATCCTGACCGGCAAACAGCTCTGAGTAGGTAATATCTGCTTCATATAGACTGATTTGCTCCATCTGTTCGGCATACTCTGCCATATTTACATCATGGGCAGATAGATAGTCCGTCATACTACCATCGCCGTCAATTTTCACATTTGACAGAACATTTAGATTATAGGGTGCAGATGCTTTGGAAAGTTCGTTCATCGCAAGTGCCGTACTTACACCAACCGAAACAGCGCAGATTGTAACCGTAAGCAGGCCACAGACAACGGCCATAATAAAATAGTTAGAGCGGATTTTACTGCCAATCTGCCGAACAAGGAAAATGTTTACCCCTTTCAGATACACTTCTTTATTTACACGTATTACCTGCACGAGTACTGCAGACAGGGAATAGAAAAGCAGAAGCGTTCCCATTGCCAAAGAAATACCGGCAATCTGGAAAGACATATTTTCCCGTGTGGGTAGAATTCCATTCTTGAAAAGCAGCACCCCGGCAGTAATGATACAGGCCAGCGAAAGCAGGAATAACAGCACCGGCAATACACAGTTTGTATTTTTCAGGCCTTCATTTTTTCTGCTGGCGGTCAAAAGGTCAATGAGTTGGACGCTGGAAACTGACCAGACATTGAACGTCATGACGATCAGGAAGATTACAGCAAAGCAGAGTCCCGTTTTGTAGAAAGCCGCCATTGAAAAGACCAGTTGAAACTTTGAAAGCTCAATAGCAAACAGTTTTAAGGCAATCAGCGACAATCCCTGCGATAATATAAACCCGAAAAATAGGCCTGTCACCAATGCAATCAGGCCAACGCACATGGTTTCAACAGCAAAGATGCGGGAAATGCGCCCTTTCTTCATGCCGAGTATCATATAGATGCCAAGCTCTTTCTTTCGCCGTTTTAATAAAAACTGATTGGCATAGATGATTAGAAAGGCTAACACAATAGCAATCAGCAATGATAGGACGGAAAGCAGGATGCCGAGCTGGTCATACAGAAGAGTCCGCGTCATGCCCATTTCTGAAAATGCCGGCTGGTCTGAAATGGAATTAAAGGCATAGAACAAGCTGACCGAGATCATCAGGGTAGAGAAGTATATCAGGTAGTCCCGAATATTCTTCCGCACATTTTTCAGTATCAGCTTAAACGAGGTCATTTTGCTCACCTCCCAGTACAGATACTACCTCCAAAATTTTTGCAAAGAAGTCTTTGCGGCTATCGTTCCCACGATTAAGCTCATTAAAGATTTTTCCATCCTTGATAAAGAGGATGCGGCTGCAATAGCTGGCCGAAAAAGCATCGTGTGTAACCAGCAGGATGGTGGCGGCGAGTCGCTCATTCAATTCGGCCAGCATTGTTAAAAGCATCCGCGAAGAATTAGAGTCCAGAGCCCCGGTAGGTTCATCAGCTAGAATAATGGCGGGATCTGTTACCATCGCACGAGCTGCGGCCACACGTTGCTGCTGGCCGCCAGACATTTGGTAAGGATATTTAGCCAGTACTTCGGAAATATTGAGGGTCTCTGCGATCTGCCTTACCCGCTTCTGGATTTGTATCGGCTTGACACCTGCGATGGATAAGGTCAGTGAGATGTTTTCCTCCGCGGTCAGGGTATCCAGCAGGTTGAAGTCCTGAAAAATAAAGCCAAGTTTTCGGCCCCGAAAGTCCGAAAGCTGCTCCCCATGCAAAGAGGTGATGTCTTTTCCCTCTACATAGATATGCCCACTGGTAATACTGTCAATGGTGGAAATACAGTTGAGCAATGTGGTTTTGCCAGAACCAGAGGCACCCATAATTCCGAGAAATTCTCCCTTCCTTGTGGAAAAGGAAATATGGTCTAAAGCTTTTGTCAGGTTGCCTTTGTTGCCGTAGTATTTTTGAATATCATCAACCTTCAAAATCATGTCGTTTATAAAATCAGCTCCTTTCCAAAAGGCGATTACCTTTTGCACCTTAACTTTACCATAGTGGCCGAATCAGTGCCATTAATATAGATTACATTTACATTACCAGAATGTAAGGAAAAGGCGGGTCATATACCCGCCTCCCGCAATAAACTCTCCGTTGGAAAGTATATCGTCAATATAGTTCCTCTGCCCGGAATACTGCTAATGGACAGTTCCATGTTCATGTTGTCACACAACCGTTTACAAAGATACATACCGATGCCAGTTGACTTTGGAAAGCGACGGCCATTTTCCCCGGTAAAGCCTTTTTCAAAGATGCGGGGCAGATCGGCGGCGGCAATACCAATTCCATTGTCCTGAATGATAAGGCAAGTCCTGTTTTTTTCTGTCCGGGTGGAAAAATTTAGAACAAAATCATCCTGCCGATATTTGATCGCGTTAGAGATGATCTGGCCGATGATAAAAGCGCAGCTCTTTCTATCCGCACATACCGCTACATCCAACTGCTCCATGTTGATATGTCCACCTGACTGTATCATGGTCTTTGACCAGGTCTTTAACGCCATGCTGACAAGCTCTTTTGCGGTGGTCTTTTCCACCTTGAAATCTTTTTCTATATTGCTGCTTCTTGCGTAGTACAGCACCAACTCCACAAAGTAATCTATCTTGCGAAGCTCATCATCTATTTTAAGGGTAATGGGGTTCTTTTCATTTTCTATAATCAGTCTGGCCGATGTGATGGGTGTCTTAATCTCATGTACCCAAGTCTCCAGAAAGTCCCGATATTCCCGGTTTTGCAGCTGCATCTCGGCAATCTTATCATTTTGATATTTGTTGTTCTGGCGTAAAATATCAGAAATAATCTGTCCATCTAAAAAATACGGATGCTCTGCAATTTCAGCCAGCAGCGTTTTCTCGTCTAACTGGTTCAGTAGCTTAAAAAGCTGGTTATAGTACCTGCTCCGGCGTTGGAAATCCCATAAAAGCGCGGCACCAAAAGATACAAACAGGATAATGGATGAAAATGCTATAAAAATCACTGGTACTTCAATCAGCCACAACAAGCCTCCTATAAGTAATGCGGCAGCAATACAGCAGATCACAGAAAATATACGGTCAAGTAAATAATCCGCAAACTTCATACGCAATACCCCAATCCGCGCTTTGTCTCCAGATAATCCGGCTGTCCAATTTCCGACAGCTTTTTGCGTAGCCGGACAACATTCACGTTCAGCGTGTTTTCATCAATAAATTCTTCGCTTTGCCACAGTTCATCAATAATGGCATCTCTGGGAATAATATTTCCTTTGTTTATCATCAACAACCGCAAAATGCCGAGTTCGTTTTTGGTAAGTTCCTTTTCCTGCCCGTCATAGCGGATGGTCGCTTTTAGAAGATTAAGCGTCAGTCCCTTGTGGATTAACACTGCGTTAGATTGTACCTCATAAGTGCGGGATAATATCTTCTGTATACGAGCCAATAGTACCTGTGCATTGTAGGGCTTTGAAATGAAATCATCGGCCCCAATATTCAGTCCCATCAATTCATCAAAATCGGTGTTCCGGCTGGTAAGGATAATAATCGGCACATTTGATTGTTTGCGAATATCCCTGCATACCTGAAACCCATCCTGATAAGGAAGATTAATGTCCAGCAAAATCAGATCGGCTCCCGAAGCCATCGCCTTGTTTCCAATGACCTGAAAGTCCTCGCTGCTTTCACATTCATACCCATATTTTAAAAGAAGCTGCGTCAATTCCTCACGGATGGCGGCCTCGTCTTCAATAATATAGATTTTCATTTTTTGCTTACCTGCTTTCCTTGTTTCGTCCTACCGTCAATCGGCTTTTCTGCATTCGTTGGTATCAGCCAGATCGTAGCCTTTTTCATAGCACCAGGAATGCGCCCCTCGGCGCAGTAGTAATTTATCATCCGGGGTGAAATTCTCCATTTTTCGCTTGCTTCCTTTAACGTAATATATTCCATGACACTCCTCCATCAATTATTATATTTCTTTTGCTCGAATAATACAAGCATCCAAAATAATATAATACCGAGCTCCGATAAGACAGGCTTTGAAGGTATAAAATCCTGGCCTTTAGTGGCTGTTGTTTAGCAAATATTATTTTGATATAATTACTATATTTATAGCAGATTAAGTAGAAAAGAAGCAGAAGATTATACAAGTAGTAAAAATGCAGGATTGTTGCTGCAGGATTTAAAGGAGAGAAATATATTGGTTTACGAATATAGTTTAAGCTGGTTTTTGACAGTGAGGAGGAAAATGTATGAATGAGCGGATGTTAAATAAAAATACGATACCCTCTGTCGAAGAGATAATGGCATATATAGGAAAAGATGCAGAAAAATACTTGCATCAGTTAGAAGCTTATCTTGAACATAATTACGACTTAGTAAAAGAGTTGAAATTCCCATTTGGCAAGGATTATGGTTGGGGATATAAATACAGTCATAAAAGTAAGCATTTACTCTATGTATTCTTTGAAAAAAATTCAATTACAGCAACACTGCAGATCGGTGATGAAGGTTTAGTTGAAAAGTTAAAAGACAGTCTGTCTTCAAATGCACAATTACTATGGGAAAATAGGTATCCCTGCGGCAAAAAGAATGGCGGCTGGATACACTATAGAATAGCTGAATGTGAGCAGCTAAATGATATATTTGCATTCGTGCAATTAAGATGTAAAAATAAGAAGATTAAGCCAATTTAAATATATTTAGAACCTCATTCTTTTGAGGTTCTTTTATTTTATTAAACAATAATAGCAAAACAGCAGAAATTATCATGATTAAAATTATTGCTCCAAGTAAAATTAGTTATACATCACATGACTTAATATATGGAGGATATAAGCATGATTAAAAAACAAACTTATACAATGGAGTTATCCGGCACTAATTATGAAATCGGTTTTAAGCTGGGACAAATAGCCGGAGAAAATGCTTTACTTAAACAGAAGCTTGCCAGTGGTTTTCCTGATTTTGGAAAGGATGACGCCAAACATGCCAACGAAATGTTTGCAAAATATTGTCCGGGTCTGGTTGAAGAGCTGCAGGGATTTGCAGATGCCATAAAGCTCCAGCTAGAGCAAATTACTTATTATGCAATGACTTATTTACAGCCACGCTGCAGTCAAATAGCTGTACTGCCAGGCATTACACAAAATAGACATCCGTTAATAGCTAGAAATTATGAGTTTAATTATGAAGTTGAAGATTTCCAACTCGTTAAAACAAATGTACAGGGAAAATATACTCATCTGGGCACCAGTGTGCTTCAATTTGGGCGGGATGATGGATTTAATGAACATGGACTTGTTGTAACGATGAGTTCTTGCGGGATTCCTGTAGGAGCTGTTCCTGCTATGCGAAGTCCTAAAGTGAAAGGCCTTCAATTTTGGGCAGTTATTAGGTCCTTGCTTGAAAATTGTAAAAATGTGCAGGAAGCATTGCAATTTATAAAAGATATTCCTATTGCATACAATATTAACTTAATAATTACAGATAAAGAAGGAAATGCAGCTTTACTAGAAACACTCGATGGACAAATGGCGTATAAGCAGATAAATTCTAATAGCAATGAAAATTATATATTTGCCACAAATCATCCATTGCTGCCTGAAATGATAGCAAAAGAGCCGCATGCCATGTACAATTCCTTGCAGCGGTATCAGTATATCAATGAAGCATTAAAAAATGCAAAGGATATTGCGGTTGATGATTTAAAGACATTATTATTAAATAAATATCCAAACGGATTATGTTGTCATTACTATGAAGATTTCTTTGGAACAGTAAAAAGTATGGTAATTGATCCTATTGATGGTAAAATACATTTATTATGGGGCGGAAGAAAAGAAAATGGATGGAATTGCTATGATATAAATAAAACTCTAAATTCTGAAATGAAAGAAATTGAGTTAAATTTAGAAAGGGCAACACCTGCATTGTTTCAATTTGAACCAATTGAATAAAGATAATTCCGGAGGTAAGTATGAGTCATTTAAAAACAATAGAAAAAGCAATTATCTATATCGAAGAACATCTTGGCGATAATATTACGGTTGAGGATGTAGCTGATTCAGTTGGATATTCATATTACCACCTCACCAGAATTTTTTCTGCCACAATAGGCGAGAACATTGGGAATTATATTAAAAAAAGACGTTTAGCCGATGGTGCCAAAAAACTGATTTATACCGATAAGAAAATTATCGACATAGCAATTGAAAATGGATTTGAGTCAAGTGAATCATTTAGCCGTGCTTTTAAAATTGTTTATAAGACAAGCCCAATCACGTACCGGAAAAATCGTTTAGACCTTTTTATCAGTGGTAAGCAGATTTTAGATCAGAGTACATTAAGCCATATTGTGAATCATCTTACAGTACATCCTAAAATTGTAGAAATGCCCGAAATATTAGTAACGGGAATTAGAGGAAAGACGACTCTGGCTGATAATGTATTACCGCTTCTTTGGGATGAATTAAATAATATAAGCCATATGATACCAAATGTTAGCAAACCCAAACTAGCATTTGGTATTTGTGAGGCATGTATCGAAGGAAATGATTTATATTCTATTAATAATAAATCATTATTTTCAAATGTAGTCGGACTAGAGGTAAACAGTTTTCAATCGAGTCATCAACCTTTTGTCAATAAAAAATTAAAGGCGGGTAAGTATGCTGTTTTTACGCACTTAGGCTGTATCTGTCACCTTTATCAAACTTATAATTATATATGGGGTACATGGTTTCACTCTACAAATGAAGTGCTTGATAACCGTGAAGATTTCGAACTTTATGACCATCGATTTTTAGGCCGGGAAAATCCGATGTCTGAGACAGACATTTATATTCCAATTAAATAATGAATGAATTGATTAGCATATATTATTTTGATATAATTATCCATAGTGGATTTAATAAATATCCAACTAAGGAGAATACTTACTGCTTTAGGCGAGGAAGGTCGTGCTTTTCATCTTACCAAAATAATGCCGATTGATTTTGTTTTTTCTTTGTCTTATATGCTTTGCTATTTGGGATGGATAGTGATATTGCTTAAAAGACGGGTATCTCAGAATAAGGCTGGATTTCTTTTAATAGTGCCTGTTTTAGCAATGACATTTGACTGGATTGAAAATATAGGAATTATCAATATGCTTCAAAATTACCCTGATTTACCTAAATGGGCAGTAAACATAGCCAGCATATCCGGCATCCTAAAAATGGTGCTAATTATTAGCAGTGTAGTAATTATTGTTATTTTATTTATAGTTGATAGACTGATTAATAAGAAGATAATTGAATAGGAGAATGATTATGGGAGAGTTACTAAAATTACATAACATTGGCAAAGATACAGAGAGACAATTGAATGAAGTAGGTATTCATACTTATGATGAATTGAAAGAAATAGGAGCAGAACAAGCATGGCTGAATATACAGAAAATTGATGATTCAGCTTGTATCCACAGACTGCTGGGGCTGGAAGGAGCAATCCAGGGAATAAAGAAAACATTATTGCCTGATGCTCGTAAGGCAGAGCTGAAAGAATTTTATCAGTGGCATAAAAAATAGCTGCCATACAGAGGCAAATGTTTTCTTGCGTCAAGGTATTGCTTGCTTTACTGTAAAACATCTATATCCCCGTTGTTTGTTTCTACTTTAACAGTTATCTTTGGATTACTTCCAACAATACCACTTGTTGTGCGTCCATCGATAGTAAGGGATTGCTGAAAATTGCAGGAAACAGAACCGTTTTTGGTGGTAGCTTCAAATATAAATTCCAAATCTGCCGGCAAGCTAAGGGTAATGTCATCGTTTTTATTAAAAAATGACAGGTCACCGTTAACCTCGCTGTATCCAACATTTAACTTGCCGGAATTATTTGCACGATAATTGCCGGAGCCGAGAGCAGATTTTACATCTATGTTCCCACTTGTCGTAGTGCAGGTTACGTTTCCATTCAGTTTGGTACAAGTGATGCTGCCACTGGTTGTTTCTAGTCGAATATTATTTGCTTGCATATGTCCTAAATCCAATGTTCCACTCGTAGAGGAAAAATGGATTTCGGAAGCAGTTGTGTTATCTACTTTAATGACTCCTGATGTGTTATTAAGGCGGAGCAGGGATAAGTTTAAATTCATATTGGAAAAGTCGATTTTCCCGCTTGTAGATGTAACGGTGAGGTTTTGGCTGTAATTTTTAGGCAAATAGACCTCAATATATCTGGTAAACCCATCCTTAAAAATCGGTTTACCACCCTCGCTAATTTGGATACTGTTATTACTTTCTTTTATTCTTGCATAATAGCTGCTTTTATGTTCGGTCATGTATTCTTTGATTACAAGTTTGTTATCTTCACTTTCATAGAAAGTAATGTTTTCTTCATCATAGGAAATTGTAATGGACGCAATCGTTTCAAGTGGAAATTGAATCTCATTTGCCATTTGCGATGTCTGTACTTTTGAACATGACACAAAAGAAAAAAGACAAAACAGAACCGTTATATATAAGGCAATATTTTTTATTATCATCATTCACTGTTCCTCACTTTCATAATAAATGATTCATTCATTTAAATTTAAAATTAGAGGGCATTTAAGCCCTGCTATTCAATTTATATGCCGATATTATATTATCCATGCAGATTTCTTTTGCTAAATCTAATGAAATATCGGAAGTTTCAAACGATGTGAAACGTCTGTCCATAGCCCACCAAGTTAGTGTTTCAACAATTAGTGTCGTGGATAGTTCTACATGCTCCAGTGGCCGGATTGTTCCGCTTTTAATGAAAATTCGAATATACTGGGTCATAGTATCAAAAAATTTCTTACGATATAGCATGTAATGGTCTGCTAAGAACTTAAAATCATATTGATTTTTTTCAATGAATAGGCAGCCGACTGCATAACGAGCCAACAATTCAAAGGAATCGGATATGAAGGCTTCAAAGCTGTAATTAGGAGCATTATTTTTAAGGTGCATAGCGAAGTCATTACCCATCTGCTCCAATAGGAGTACAATTTCATTTTCTATGCCGGAAAACAAATCATCTGTTATTGGTCTTTTAAATTCTCGGTCCATAAAATTCGGATCAATCGTACCTTTTAAAATAAAGTGCATAATTTCTATTTTTCCTGCAAAATCAAGGTATATCGTTCCAACAGATACGCCTATGGCCTTTGCTATGTGATTTATTTGTGTTCTTGCATAACCTTGCCTTAAAAAAAGAAGTGTCGCTGCTTCTGCGATTGACTTTATCCGTGTATTCAATAGTCTTTCTCCTTGCTGAATGAATTGTTCATTTTTATATTATGCTTTAAAATCAAAAAAGTCAATAAACTTATGCTTTATGATAAAAATGTGATAAATGGTTATGAAGAATGAAGAAATTTTTTTTTAATAGAGTCATATATACAATTTGTGGTAAGATAGCATAATAAACAGTAAATCAAAACTACCTTTGAAAGGAACATATGACAGATCAAACAAACCAATTTAATAACTATAGATTATCTGAGGAAATAAAGGATGCCCTCCGATTATTAGGATACGATAAACCCACCGAAATCCAGCAGGAAGTGATACCGATTATGCTGGCGGGAAAGAATACCGTTGCCAAAGCACCCACCGGAAGCGGAAAGACGGCAGCGTTTGCCATTCCCATTTGTGAGAGGATTATCTGGGAGGAGAATGCGCCTCAGGCGTTGATTCTGGAACCGACCAGAGAATTGGCGGAGCAGGTGAAGGATGAGGTTTTCCGTATTGGCAGAAAGAAGCGATTGAAGGTTCCGGCACTATTTGGCGGCTTTCCCATTGAAAAGCAGATACAGACATTAAGACAGAAGTCCCACATTGTAGTAGGCACGCCGGGACGTGTGATGGATCATATAAGACGTGATAGCTTAAAACTTGATAAGATAAAATATCTCATTATCGATGAGGCGGACTTGATGCTGGATATGGGATTTATTGACGAGGTCAAAGCAATTCTTTCACTTCTCGGGGCAGATTGTAACATATCGCTGTTCTCTGCGACATTGAAGCCGGAGATACAAGCACTGGTAGATGAGCATATCCGGGATGTGGTGCTTATCATGCAGGAACAAATAGAGGTGATGGAAAAAGCAATTTGCCAAGTGCTGTATGAAGCAAATAAGGATACAAAATATGACACCTTTCTGAATATCCTTAAATTAGAGAACCCTGGACTTTGTCTAATATTCTGCGGTACGAGAGAAATGGTAAATGTACTGTTTCAGAAGCTCAGAAGGGCACGGATATTTTGCGGAATGCTTCACGGGGATATGGAACAGAAAGAGCGGCTTAAAACCGTTGATGCGTTTAGGCGGGGATGCTTCCGCTTTTTAATTGCAACGGATGTGGCGGCAAGAGGCATTGATTTCGATGAGATTACCCATGTAGTAAATTATGATTTTCCGACCGGAAGAGAAACCTATGTACATCGAATCGGGCGTACCGGACGAAACGGTAAAACCGGAAAAGCAATCAGCCTCGTATGTGATGAAGACAGACATATGCTGCGGATGGTAGAAATCTATATGGAACAGGAGCTGCCGATTCTGGAATGTCCGCCTGTCAGTCAGGAAGCAGAGAAACAATTTTGGAACTCTCAGCGGCAGAAGGCAGAAAGCAGGCCGGAGAAGGGGAAAGCATTAAACGAAGGAATTCTGCGGCTGTCAATCGGAGGCGGGAGGAAGTCTAAACTGCGTCCCGGCGATATTGTCGGAGCAATTTGCAGTATTGACGGATTGGAGGTATCGGATATCGGCATTATTGATATTCGGGACAGCCTTAGTTATGTGGAAATATTAAATAGCAAGGGCAGTCAAGTATTAGAGTGTCTGCAAACAAGACCAATAAAAGGAAAAGTGAGGAAGGTTCAAAGAACCAGGAACTTCTTTTGAACGAACTGCGGTCTGCAACCTGTCTAGATATAATAGCTACCCTTAATTCCATATAATATCCTCCCTAATAATCTCCGCATATCAAGTCCTAATATACCTGTCGGGCATATCTGTATATTCAATATAGGTATTTGCTATTCTTATAATTCAGTGCTAAAATTTTCTTATATTCATTATGAACTTAAAAGCCATAATTATGAAAAAAATCTAGAAGGAACTTATGAATTAGTAGAAAATACAAAGAATATACGAGGAGAAAAACATATGAATAAAAATATCTTAATTATCTCTACCAGTCCCCGCAAAGGTGGTAATTCTGAAATGTTAGCGGATGCTTTCGCTAAAGGTGCTGAAGAATCGGGCAATAATGTAGAAAAGGTTGTACTTTATAATAAGACTATCGGTTTTTGTAAAGGATGCCTAGCCTGTCAAAAAACGCAGCGGTGCATGATCCATGATGATGCGGATACGATTGCACAGAAAATGCTGACAGCAGATGTAATCGTGTTTGCCACACCTATTTACTATTATGAAATGTGCGGACAGATGAAAACTATGCTTGACCGTGCGAATCCTCTCTATCCGTCCGATTATAATTTTCGTGATATTTACTTGCTGGCGGCCGCCGCAGAGGAAGAGGTAAGTGCTATGGATGGTGCAATAAAGGGCCTGCAGGGTTGGATCGATTGCTTTGAATTAGCTAATTTGGCCGGAACTGTATTTGGCGGAGGCGTAGGTGCTGTAGGTGAAATTAAAGATCATTCCGCATTAAGTCAGGCTTATGAAATGGGTAAAAAATCTAATCAAAGAGCTTAAGGGCTGTTTAGATTTTAGATAAAAGAAATAGGTGAAGAAATGAAAAAATTTGCAATCATGTTATTAAATCCACAATTCGAACCGGAAAAACACACAGCATGTTTTAAGACAGAAAATGTTAAAAATTATGTAATTACTGTGCGCAATGAACAGGAAGCGATAGAAAAGGCAGCAGAACTTGCCAAAGCCAATTTTGGTGTTCTGGAGGTCTGCGGTGCATTCGGAGAAGAACTTGTGCAAAAGATGTATGAGGCAGCAGGAGGCCGTTTGTGTATTGGTTATGTTGTCTATCCGCCGGAGCAGTTAAAGGCAGTTGAGAAATATTGGATGGATACTGATTAATCAGCGGCGTAATTTCCAATTATATATTTATACTTAAAAGAATCTCAGTATGATACGGAGATTCTTTTTGTCCTGATCTGGGCATTTTCTAAAGAACATAGGTTTTTAATGACTTGTAGAACAGAACATTAGTTGCTATAATTACTTCGAACTATAAATTATAAGCAGTAGATAAGTCGGGAAGGTTTGGGAGTATTATGATAAATAAATATTGGAAAGAGATTTTGGAAAATCGCGAAGTAAGACAGAATCTAAGTAAGCTAAGACAGGAGCTCAAAAAAGAAGGAACTTCGGCGCCGCTTTTATATGCTATTGCCGGTGATGAGGACAAGTTGATTGCACTGCTTCAGTCCGAGGATGCTAAGACCCGCAAAAATGCCGTATTGCTTATGGGAGAATTGAAAAAAAAGGAGTTTTTGCCGCCGATATATGAAGCGTATGAGAAAGAGCAGCAAAGATTTGTACGAAATTCTTATTTAACAGCAATGAAGAACTTCAATTATAGAGCTTATATGGGTGCTTTAAAGCAGCGGCTGGAGGAAATGAGCGGCATCGAAGTGACACCGGAAAATGAGAAGCATCACATGGAAGAGCTGCGGGAATTGTCGGCACTGATTGTTGCTATGGAAGGTGTCTCTACCCATTCTTTTAACGGCTGGGATGAGACATATGACATTATCCTGCTGACGAATCGTAACTATGCAGAAGTAACGAGAAGGGAGCTCTTAGAGCTTGAGCCTGCGGCAAAAGCTAAATTATTTGGTGCCGGAGTGATGGCACAGGTTCCGAATTTGCGCTGGCTGCAAGATATCCGCACCTATCAGGAGGTTCTCTTTTCGGTACAGGGAATGCAGACTTGCCCGATGAATCCGGTGCAGGCGGCAGAGAAACTAATGAACTCCGGACTGATGGAATTTCTGCAAAAGGGGCATAAGGGAACCCCGCCCTTTTATTTCCGAATTGAATTTAAAAGTAAGCGTCCACTGGATGAGAGAAGTGCATTTGTAAAGAAATTATCAGGACAGATTGAAAAGCAGTCTAATAGAATGTTAATTAATACTATCTCTGATTATGAAGTGGAATTGCGATTTATTGAAAATAAAGAAGGAAACTGCAACTTTTTAGTAAAGCTATATACTCTGTTTGATAACCGGTTTGATTATCGCAGTAATGTGATGCCTACCAGTATTAAGCCGGTGAATGCGGCCTTGACAGTGGCTCTTGCAAAAGAGTACATGAAAGAAGGAGCACAGGTCTTAGATCCATTTTGCGGAGTGGGAACGATGCTGATTGAACGTCACAAGGCAGTACCGGCTAATACGACTTATGGAATTGATATGCAGGAAGAAGCAATTGAAAAGGCAAGAGAAAATACAAAGGCGGCACATCAGATTATCCACTATATTAACCGCAATTTTTTCCATTTTACTCACGATTATCTTTTCGATGAAGTGATAACAAACATGCCGTTTGCGATTGGAAGAACAACAGATGACGAGGTATTTGATCTGTATGAGGAATTTTTTCAGTCGGTGCCAAAGTATTTAAAGCGGGATGCCACTATTGTCCTTTATTCTCATGACTATGAATATGTGAGGAGTTTGGCACCGGATAATGGATTTGAGATTGTAAAGGAATATGAGTTGTCAAGAAGAGAAGGGACTTATGTAATAATTTTAAAATACCGTTAGGGAAGAGCCCTGCCAAGAAATGTGTTTCGCTAAATGTGATATTGAAAGGATAAACCAATATGGGGATAACAATAAATACAAGTTTGAATCAAGTCTTTGAAATTTTAGGTTTACTATATATTAGCAATCATCCGGAGGCTTTAGAAAAAGAACAAATATTAAAAGCGGCTTCTGAACTTGGTATTAACGGTGATGAGCTGTATAAGAAATTCGGTAATATCCAGAAACGATATTTAAAGGCATTTCAAAAGGAGATGGTGCAAAGTAAAAGGGATGCCTTTTTCTTTGAGGATACGAATGATAATTTTATACTCATATTGCAATTAGTAATTACTGACCATTCACACTGGCTGTATAATATAGATACCATTTCAGAAGATGAAATATTTATGACTTTAATTAATACCATCGTAGAAGAAGATAAAGCAGTTGATACAAAGCCTTCATTAAATGAAACAATTGAATTAATAAAAGCAACAGGGCTTGAATCAGATATGTGTTGGAAGCTGATGTTATTTTTACAGGAACCAAAAAAGCATATTGAGCATTTAGCTGACATTGTGAAACAAAATATTCCGGCATATGAACAGGCAATTCTTACAGTAGAAAGGCCCCTCAAGCGTCTATTAGAGGAGTTTCCAAAGTTTCAATATAAAGTAACATCAATCTTGGGGCTAGAAAACCAAGAAACTATAATAACACCTACACTTATTTATCCGGGTCTTGAAGTGATCGGTACTGATGGAAACGGATACGTTGGCTTATTTGCAAAAGAGATTTACCGGATGATGGGTAACCAGAAAATATCGCAAAATAATTTGATTCCAAAACTTAAAACTTTGAGCGACAAAAGTAAATTTGATATACTAGTATCATTGAAAAATTCGCCAAAGTACAATATGGAATTGGCCGAGCAACTAGGGTTAACGGCGGCAACCATGTCGCACCATATGAATGCATTATTGTCGCATGACCTTGTTTCAGTCGAAAAACGTGACGGCCGAGTGTATTATACACTTGCTAAAGATACAATAAAAAACATAATTGCTGAACTTCAATATACCTTTTCCTTATAAAGCCCTGCGGGGCTTTTTGTTTTATATATTAGTTTGACACTCGTCTAATTTAATGCTAGTATATTTGATATACTTCTAAATAAAAGAGAAGGTTTTTTAAAGCCTTGAAGTTAGAAGTACATCTAACAATGTAGACCGAAGTCGCTTGTAAAACTTAAAAGGAGAACTATTATGTATCGTTATTTTAAAGGAAATAAACTGCTAATTGTCGCTGCCATATTTTTTAATGTCGTAAGCTCTGTTGCATTTACGTTAATTGCTTTGCTTTTACAGCAGGTTTTAGACACTGCACTAGAAGGAGAAGCAAGTAAATTTATCAAAATATTATTTTTCTCAATCATTTATTTTATATTTTTAGGAATAATTATATACGTCTATTCATTAATCGAGAAAAAACTAACGTGTAATATATTAAAAATGATGCGCCGCACAGTATTCACCGGAATTATCAAACAGAATTTGGAGGATTTTAGCTCAGTTAATACGGCGGATTATCTTTCAGCATTAAATAATGATATTAAGCTGATTGAAGAAAACTATATTAAACCATTGCTTGATACGATTCAAAGCTTAGTTTTATTTGCGGCTTCACTTATATTGATGCTCAATTTTGACCCGATCGTTACTTTGAGCGTAATTCTTTCCTCACTGCTGATGTTAATTGTTCCCGGTTTATTTGGTAAAGCAATGCAAAACCGACAGGATATTTACTCGAAGAAAATGTCAGAGTTTATCACACAATTAAAAGATTTTTTCTCCGGATTTGAAATTATCAAAACTTATCGGATGGACAATTACACGAAAACAGAATTTGAGCAGAAAAATACCGATGTAACAATCGCAAAGTATCGAGCTGACAAACTGATGGCGGCGAATGAAGGAGTTTCCAGCGTTTTAGCACTGATGGTACAGGTTACGGCAATTTTTTTATCCGCTTATTTTATTATCATCGGGCGGATAACAGCTGGTGCAATGTTAGGATTAATACAAGTCAGCAGTAATCTAGTAAATCCGATTTTGCTTGTGCTTCAAAATTTACCAAAGGTAAAGGGAAGTAAGCCTATCGTAGAAAGAATCAATTATTTTGCTGACTATCAAAACACCAGTTTTACAGGAACAAAAATACCATCATTTAAACAAGGAATCACGGTTGCTGATGTGAATTTCAGCTATAAGCAGGATGAAGCTGTATTAAAAGACATTTCTTTTTACTTTGAGCGCAGTAAAAAATATGCCATCATTGGGAAAAGCGGATGCGGTAAAACAACGCTTATTAGGCTTCTGGCAGGTTATTATGCAAATTTTACCGGTGAAATTTTATACGACGAAGCTAACCTGCACGAATTAGATATAGAAAAGCTAGGTGAGATGTCAGCTGTCATACATCAAAATATTTATATGTTTGACGATACGATTATGGATAATATCTGCTTACATAAGCATTATTCCGACAAGGAATTACAGCGGGCTTTGTCAATCAGCGGGGTTACAATGTTTCTTGACAGTACAAAATCCCTTTCTACTGCGGTAGGGGAAAATGGCTCAAACTTGTCTGGAGGACAACGCCAAAGAATAGCCGTTGCCCGAGCTATTATTCAGAATAAGCCAATACTAATTTTGGACGAGGGAACTTCTGCTATTGATATGAAAACAGCTTACGATATTGAAAGCCGGTTATTAGCAATGGATGAATTAACATTAATTACAATTACCCATTCTTTAAGACCGGACTTATTAAAAGCATATGACAAAATTATATATATGGAAAATGGGACAATATCAGAAATTGGTTCTTATGATGAGCTTATGGAGGAATGCAGTTCCTTCGCAAAGTATTGTGATTTAACAAAAAAAGAGTAAAGGAGCATATATGAATACAGAAAAAATTAGTATTGATTTAGGTAAAATAGAAATAGATATATGGACAAAACAAGGCTTTTGTTCCGAATGTCCAGAAACGAGCATAATGGCAATAAAAGGAAAAATCTTTCTTTAGACACAGACGATGTCGTGAGCTGGTGCAGAGATAAAATACAAAATCTAGATGCTGTCATAAGCAGAAAAGGTAAAAATTGGTATGTGGATATAGATAGTTGTCAAATAACGGTCAATGCCTATAGCTATACTATTATTACAGCTCACAAGAAACAGCAATGAAAGTATTGGCTTTATTGATTAATAAAACGAATATAAAATCCGACATGGACGGGTGCAGGTGAGACGAAGCATTCAATTGAAGTGCCGGAGTGTGTATATAAAGAGTTTGAAGCAGTATATCACGAGGAGTATGATGTTTTAATTCCATTTACAAGAGAAACATGGCATGGAAGAATGAAGGCATGCCGGGGTGTAGGAGCTTCCTTATTACCGGAAAAAATTGCAAAGTGGGAAGTGGAACATAAAAAATTACTGGATACTATTGCACCGGGAGAATTTAATGTGAAGCATTATGCCGCAATGTTAGAGTTAAGGAGGAATTAAATGATTACATATGGAAATACCATTGAAATAACAGGAAATTATACACCATCGGATGGGGAACTTATATAAGCATTCATACCGTTTATGACAAAAAACCTCTATATCGTGATTTAAGCTATTTAAGTTTATAAGAAAAGTCGATAAATAATATAACAATATCTGTTAAGAGTAAACAAGGAGGTTTAACATTATGATGGTAGTTGGTGGAGTGAATAAAGCAGGCGGACAGACAGGGCAGTTGGGCATGGCGGCGGCAACGGATTCAGTAAGCAGAAATATTAAAGAACAAATAGCTAAGGTACAGAAACAGTTACAGGAGCTGTCTTTAAATAAAGAAATGAGCATGGAAGAAAAAATGAAGAAGCGTCAGGAACTTCAGAAGCAAATTGCTGATTTAAATAATCAATTAAGGCAGCACCAAAATGAACTGAGGAGAGAGATGCAGCAAGAAAAGCAAGCTGCCATGAAGGAATCGCTTAGCGGGGCTAACAATACAGAAGCGAAGAAAACAGCGAATCAAGAGACCGGATTTTCACAGACAAGTATGCACGCAATTATTTCTGGTGATACTGCTATGAGCCAAGCAAAGGTACACGGCAGTGTTGCTGCAAAAATGGAAGGTCGGGCCGGTGTTTTAAAGGCAGAAATCAAACAGGATGCTTTTTTGGGCGGAAATACACAGGCGAAACAGGAGCAGCTTGCCGAAGTAGAGAAAACTGCCAGACAAGCATCTGCTTCACAGATGAGCACACTCGGAGAAGCAAATAAGGAAATCAAAGAATCTGTAAAAGCGGATCAATTAGAAGAAAAAGTAGAACGTGAAAAAGAGAAAGAAGAAGAGAAAGCAAAGGAATATGGAAACTGAAAGGTTAATAATAAGAAGATTTACACCAGATGACTGGAAAGATTTGTTTGAATATCTATCACAAGAGAATGTAGTTAAATATGAACCTTATAATGTGTATTCAGTAGAAGCAAGCAAACAAGAGGCCATCAGCCGTTCTGAAAACGAAGCGTTTTGGGCAGTATGCTTAAAAAGAACAAAAAAACTGATTGGTAATATATATTTAGCAAAACAAGACTTTGATACTTGGGGGTTGGGCTATGTATTCAATGAAAATTATCACGGCTATGGCTATGCTGAAGAATCAGCAACGTTTTTAGTTGAATATATTTTTAAAAATAAAGGTGCCAGACGAGTAGTGGCAATGTGCAATCCTCTAAATAAACCTTCATGGAGATTGCTCGAAAGGATAGGGATGCGCCGTGAGGGTCATCTAGTACAGAATATCTATTTCAAGTTTGATTGTGAAAGTAATCCTGTTTGGGCAGATACTTATGAATATGGAATACTTGCTTCGGAGTGGTTTAAGCGCACAATATAAACTAACAAGTAGAGGCTTAATGGAAACCTGATTTAATATAAAAAATCAGGTTTTTTTGTATCTATTTCCAACTCTAAATTATTTTGTGCTTTACCTCGGAAGGAAGAATTCCCGATATAGATTTAGAAAAAAATTGAATGATTGCAGAAGCCGCTAAGCTCTGCACTTTTATTTACATTTGTTACGGAGCAAGAAATTAATGCAATAATTAATTTTATAATTATGACATATAGATGTCTCACGTTTATGATATAATTAGGAAAATTCACATAAGGAGGACGGTCATGGAAAGATGCAGCTGGTGTTGTGATAATGGCATTGCTCAAAAATATCACGACGAGGAATGGGGAATACCGCTTCATGATGATAGAAAACATTTTGAGTTTCTGTCAATGGAAGTAATGCAATGTGGTCTTAGTTGGACATTGATGTTAAAGAAGAGAGAAATATTCAAAGAGTGTTTTGATAATTTTAATTATAGTAAGGTTGCTCGATATGAAGAAAAGGACATTGAAAGAATACTGGCAAAAGAAGGTATGATTCGATCAAGACGGAAAGTGGAAGCGATTATCGGAAATGCGAAGGGATTTTTGGCAATTATAGAGGAATGTGGAAGCTTTGATCAATATATCTGGTCTTTTTCAGAAAATAAAACATTGGTTTACATAAAAAACCAGCAAGGAAACGGCGTAGCTAGTAATGAACTTTCTGAACGATTGAGCAAGGATTTGAAAAAAAGAGGCTTTAAGTATCTCGGTGCCATTACTATTTTTTCACATTTACAAGCATGTGGCATTATTAATGATCATTCACCAAACTGCTGGATGTATGAAAAATTGATCAAGCAGGGAAATGTAAGATATATTAATGACTAATAATAGAAATTCTGATAGTTAGTGTTTGTGGAGATGCAGATGAAAGGCTTTAATTATATGGAAGTGGTTAGGATAGTTTTAAAAATAGTAATGTGGGTGTTGCTTATTGGATTTGGATGTAATTTTATGATGCAAACCATCAGCTATTCTTTTTATAAGGGAGCAAAGCATATGAGTGACATATCCTGCACACCCGTGAAAATTCAATTGAATGATAAGTTAACAGGATATGGAAACAATCTGGATGCTGATTCAAAACGTATCATACTTTATTTTGGCGGTTCAAATTATATTGCGTATAATTCGGTTGGTAAGTTTGGGGCAAATTTTGAGATTCCATTTATTTCGGCAGATTATTATGGTACGCAGGATAGTGCAGGGAAAATGAACTTAAAATCTATGCAGCAGACAGCCACAGATTTATATGATTATGCTGCAGAAAAATATCCGGAGAAAGAGATTATTGTCATGGGACATAGTTATGGTTCCGGCATGGCAGCTTATTTAGCAAGTGTGCGAAAATGCAATACACTGGTGTTGATGGCTGCTTATACCGATTTATCTGATTTATATAATAAAATTATTCCTATTTTTTGGGGACCGGCAAAAGTTTTTATATCAAATAATATGCCAGTCAATGAGTATGCCAAAACAACTGGTTGCAAGACATATA
>CAYPIB010000024.1:457-28179 GCA_964410675.1 uncultured Roseburia sp. | reverse complement strand
CCGGCTCCGACGATTACTGGAGGTTGTATGCATTATTCTAAAGGACGATTTGGACATCCGTATGATGATAGAGCACTTAGTGCTAGAGAAGCAGCAAGATTGCAGTCATTTGATGATGATTATATATTTTATGGCAATAATTCTCAAATAGCTTTGCAGATTGGTAATGCAGTTCCAGTGGAATTGGCAAAGGCTAGCGGACTCTATTTTTATAGTTTGTTTCAGTTGATTAAAACTAATTCTTGAAGGTGTTAATATACCAATCTACAGTCTTGAAAGTATTATAATTTTGATTAAGGCTAGATACCGATATTATATTTTTGTTTAATTGGTCACAAACTTTTGCTACGTCTTGATAATTACTGTTTGTGTATATTGTAGTATTGTTTGGTTTATCTTCATCAATGATACTCCATTCGCTTTTTTTTATTATTTTATAATGATTGGGTGAGAGATTGGTTTCATCACAATAAACCCAAGATTCACAATTTGGGCAAAAGATACGATTTATTAGATTGTTTGAAATATCTAATCTATAAGAACTAGTCGAAATATTTAGTTTAAAACATTTGTAACAATAAAATCGATATATTGTTCTAATCATTTTATCACCCTTGATAGTATATGTGGTTTGAAAGGAAAATATGTAGGATGGGAACATTTAAAACAAAAGCAAGAGCAGTAGAGTTATTAGGTAAAAAGCAAATTCGTGACAGTGTTACAGCGTTAGCAGAAATTATGAAAAATTCTTATGATGCGGATGCCGAGTTACTTCGTGTTGAGTTTTTAACAAAAGATATAAAAAACCCTTGTATTGTTATATGTGATACAGGGATAGGAATGAATCAACATGACCTAGAAGAAAAGTGGTTGGTTTTAGGTACACCGTCAAAATTAGAAAATAAGAAAAAAAGAACACCAATGGGTAGAGCACTAATGGGAGAAAAGGGAATTGGACGTTTAGCTGTTTCCCGTTTGGGGCAACAAATGTGGATGTTCACTAAGAAAGAAAATACTGGATGGAATGTATTATATATAAATTGGAATATATTTGAGAATCCAGATTTATTTATTCAGGATATAACTATTCCCGTAACATTTAATAGAAGATTTGAAGAGTTGCCACAGATCATTAATGAATTGAAAGATATTCAAGTTAAAAATTTAGACAATTCAAGCTGGAAATTAGATAAAAATATAGGTAGTAAAAGAATTATTAAAGAGCAAATAACTAAATCAGAATTAGATATAGAATTGGTATATGATTTTGGTGGAATTATAGAAGAAAATAATACGAAACAGGGGACATTCATTATTTCTTTAAATCTTAATGATGATTGGGATAGGTATCTCGATAGAACAAAAACCTTAGAAGAAGATGTGCTTGCTGTTAGAAATTATAACAGATTGAATTCTTTTTTATCAGATTTTGCTCCTAATGAAGAGAGTTTCAATGTTGAGTTATTTCATAATAGTCAACCTCTCATTTTCACAGCAAGATTTGATGAACAAGACTATGAATTATATGATTTAAAAATTGAAGGATATGTGGAACATGGAAAATTCAAAGGAAGTATAGATGCTAGGAATAGTAATAAATTAATTTTAGGTAAATGCAATGAAATATTAAAAAGTGGAATTAGTGTTACCGCAGGAATTGGTGATTGGGAAGAGGATGATTGTGGAAAGTATACGGTAAAACTCTGCCATTTTGAGATGGATAAGAAAAATACAGGGTTAACTGATGAAGAACTTGAAACTATAAGAAAAAGGATGGATAATGCCGGAGGTATAGGAGTCTATCGTGACAATGTAAGAGTCCTGCCATATGGCGAACCAGAAAATGATTTCTTAGGATTGGAACAAAGAAGAAGTAAAAGTGCTACTTATTATTTATTCAGTCATCGTAATATGTTTGGGCGAATTGACATAACTTCTTCCTCTAATCCATATTTAGAAGATAAGTCAAGTAGAGAGGGACTTATAGAAAATCAATTTTATTATTATTTTATAAAGACATTACAAAACTTGCTAATCAGAATATCTGTTGAATTTATGGGTGATATGTTAAAAGAATCTCTAAGGCTTCGTAGGAGTTATGTAGATTATAATAAAACGGAGGTACAGAGAAAAAATGAACTTAAAATATTTGAAAAGGAGCAGGAAAAACTATATAACATAGATAAGAAAAGAATTGAAGATTTATTAAAAAGCAATCCATCAATTTTAATCAGTTTGGAACATGAGATAGATTGTAATTTGCATAAATTATGCCAGGAATGTAAAGAATTTTCATTATCTACTTATAAGAAGACATTAGAACAACTTAGCAAAGTAGAAAAATTTTTGCATGAATCAGAAATTATATTATTAAATAAAGAAAAACAGTTACATATTTCTATTAATGAAAGATTTGAAAGCAAATATCCATTGGATTTACTAAATAGAGTGGATATATTTAATGAAGATCTATATATCAAAATTCAACAGATAAAAGAGAATAATAATAGGGTTTGTATAGGGTTAAAACAACAATTAGATGAAAAATCCCAACAGTATCATAACGATTTTTCAAGAGACGTGGGATATAATGTGGAAGAAATTTCGTATGATTTAGATATCTATTTAAGTAAAGTTAATGCTACATTATATGAATTATTTAAATCGTCTGGTAAAGATATAACAAGAAAGCAGGAGAAGTTGATTGATAAGGCCAAAAAAATAGAGACTTATCAAAATGAAATTTACTCATTTAAATGTGATTTACAAGATATAGTGGATATAAATTACAAAGAAATTGAAGAAAAGCTACTCAGTATCAAGAGTAAAATAAAGAATATAGATGGATCCACTATATCGGGAGAAATAAAACAAATCCGCATGGATATTGGAGAATGCGAGATTAAGATTTATGAATTGAGTGAGGTAATAAATAAAAGAGTAATTTCAAAATATGAATTGGTTAATCAAAAACTTGATGCTGTTT
The DNA here is from genome assembly GCA_964410675.1 of uncultured Roseburia sp. Classification (GTDB taxonomy): domain Bacteria; phylum Bacillota; class Clostridia; order Lachnospirales; family Lachnospiraceae; genus RGIG3040. Next base: position 25,193 of record CAYPIB010000024.1, on the reverse strand, counting down.
TGGAAAGATTTGAAATGAAAGATTCACAATTAATTAATCAACTTATAATGCAAAATAATCAATTAAAAGAATTAAATGATATGTATGCTGATTTGGCTAATATAGGGATGGCATCTGAAATTGTTAGTCATGAATTTAATCAATTGTTTAATAATGTATATGATGCTATTAATCAGTTGCGGTATCAGTCACTGGCAGGAGATGGAAAATATTACCTTAGCCAGATTGATATTGGTTTCAGGGCGATTTCTGATCGCATGAATCAACTTTCACCTATGTATAGAAGTAGAAGTTTATATAAAAAGAAAGTTTATATTTTTGAAATGTTACAGGACATTAACAAATTTTTTAACAATCGCCTTACTAGTCAAGGCATATCCTTTATTATTGATGTTCCTAAAGATTTAAAAATCAAACTTTCCTTATCTAAAATTTATCCAATTCTTTCAAATTTAATATATAATTCTATGTTTTGGATTGCTGATAAAAAAGAAAAAATAATTTTAATTCATTATGTTGAAGAAGAGTATGCTCTTTTTGTAGAAGATTCTGGTTCTGGAATATCACTAAGAAATAAGGAAAGGGTATTTGAGCCATTTTTTACACTAAAAAAGAATGGTAGAGGATTGGGGTTGTCAATATCCAAAAATGTTTTGGAATCACAAGGACATAAAATAGAGGTGGTGACAGATTCACCAAATAAGCAACTAAATGGTGCTTGTTTTAAAATCAATTTTAATACGGAGGCAAAGATATGAGTGAGGTAGGAAACTATGACTTATCAAAAATTTTAAAAAGATATTTAAGCCATATAGTATATATTGACGATGTCTTTAATGTTTCATGGAATTTAACGAAAAAGGAAGAATTGATAATACCATCAAGAAGTAATCGTCGATATGGAAATAGTGACAAGATATCTAACCAGAAATACAATAATGAAATTGAAAAGACAAGCGATTTGGAGAAGTTCTGTGAATTTGTACAGAAAAATTATCCAGAAATACTATTAACACCTATAAAATATACTTCATATACGGATAATAGTCAGTTATCGTTACATATGAAGAATGCAAGATTACTTATATTAGATTGGAATCTATCGGAAAAAATAACGGCAATAAAACTATTAAATCAGTCGAAATTTTCTGGACAATTAAGGTTTTGTGTAATATATACGTCAATGTTATTAGAAGCTAAATCTGAGTTTATTGAAAATATTGAGGGAGTTAAAGAACAGGGATTGACACCTGGTGAATTTGATAGTAAAAATTATGAGTATGTTCGTGCAAATTCAACTATATATATGATTTGTGAGAAAGATAAATTTGATTTTAATATGATTATTGGAGCGTTAATGGATATATTTATTAAAGAAGTTGGATATTTTCCCATTGCCTTTATTGATATGATATCAGGATTGGAAAAGAAAGTACCATACTATTTAAATAAATTTGCACAACCTTTTGATAAACTTTTATTGTTGCAAACAAATTCAGATGGACTTCCAATGGAAGATATGTATCATACTATAAGTGATATGGTCATCAATAATATAAAATCAGATATTGATTTAAATGAATCTGTATTAAAAAGTATTTATAATAAGCAAATTGAAGCGTTGCGAGAACTATTAGAATCAGAAGATGTGTTTAAAGATAGAGTAAATAGAACTATTGATATAATTTTTGCTAAATTGGAATGTAATAAAAGACTAAAAGAAGCAGTTAGAAATATTTCTATAGTCAATTATCGAACGATTGTACAGAAGGTCATTAAGAATCCTGATACTTTATATAAAGGGGTAGAGAATGCCGGAAGGTTTTTGGCTAAGTGTTGTGCGGATCAAATGGCAAATAAAATCATACAAGAATATAGAGGTGGTGATGATATACAACATACTGCATTAATAAAGGAACTTAGTAGCATGTATAGGCATCAGTTTGAAGAAAAGATAAAAAAGATTTTACCCTCATGTCTGATAACATTATTAGATCCAGAACAAGAATATGAAATAGATAGTTTGATCACTTCTTTAAAAACAGTATCATATGATAATGGAGAAAAATATTTGTATGAGATATTCAATGGTGTTTATGAGGATCATGGTGATACTATGTCGCTTTTATGTGATAATAATGGAACTGCAAAACTTGCTTTATTACAAAACAAGTTAAAATCTGGAGATATTATATTCGAGAAAGCAGATTTTGACGAAAATTGTATGGCTTATTTGTGTATTCTACCATCATGCCATATGCTAAGACCCAAAAAGGTAGATGGGAAAATACTCTTCTTAAAAGGAAAAATCATTAATGATTACCCTAAAAATCCTTTAAGAGATAATGAACATTTTACAATATTACCCAGAATTAATGATAAAAAACAAGTTCATATAATTTGGCAATATCATAATGTCTTATCAATGGATATGTCTAAGATAAATAAAGTAAATTTTCAGTCATACTATCGTCCGTATCGTTTAATTCATGATTATTTACGACAAATAGTAGGTGAATTTATATCGTTTTATTCAAAATCAGGAGTTGAAGAATTATTTATAAAATCTGATGTTTCACTACATCAACTAATATTCAATGAAAAGGTCGAATCCAATGATTGATATTTATAAAGCAGAAAACGCTCAATATCAATCATGATTGGACCAATAAATGCCTATTTAAATACACAATTTATTTCTCAAATATATTAAAAGTGGGATGTGTATCTAAAGGTTATGCTCAAGGCATACAGAAGTTAGAAGTGAGATTATTCTTATTTTGACGTATCACTAGAGATATGTTAACAGTCGTGTTGCTTACGAGGAGAGATCAGTAAATCAAAAGGTTTCGAGGACTTGAGGAGATTGCTATCGTGGTGGGGGAAGGAAAATGAACGTTTTATCACAAGTTTAATAACTCAACAAATAGGCAGTCTTGTGTATACCTGTTAAGTGTAGAACAAATTTATTTGGGAGGTCTTATGAAAATATTAGAATTAATTAATATTATTGGAATTGACAAAAAATTGATAGGATAAAGATACTTTTTTAACCTTACAGTTATTATTTGAAAATCGGGGGGATCTATGTTTATAGAAAGTGTTAATGTTTCAGAATTAGGTTACATTCAAAATTTGAATATACGATTTAAAAGTGACAAGATTAATATATTACAGGGTAAAAATGGTTGTGGAAAAACTACTACATTGGCTATATTATATTCAATTTTGCAAGATAAAGAAATATTGAATTATAAATGTGAGGCAAGTAAAGCACAAATAGATTTAAAAATTGTAGAAGATAGTAAAACAATATTACTGAAGAAGTGTTATAGAAATGGTCGTTCTGAATTAATACTTGATTCGTTTGAAGAAATGAAGAAATTACTATCAATTAGGCGTGATAAGGTTTATTTATTTAGTGGCGAGTTTATAGGTAATAAATATAAACTTGATAGTAATCAAATTGATAATGCTATCAAGTTATTAAAGAAATTAAATATAGACGATGAATACTCAGATTCTTATGTTATAAGAAAAAGTAACTTTTATAATTTTATGTCAGGGGGTATACAAGCATATTATTGGATACTTAATTTATTATACCATGTTCCTCATGAAAGTGTTTTTATGATGGATGCTCCTTTTGGTATTCTAGATTTACATATTTCAGAACAACTTTTGAGGATTATGGATAAAATGAAGAATATTCAATTTATATTGACTGCAAATTCGAGGCAGGATGTAAATATTGATTATAATAAAATTATTTTAGAAGCCAATCATGAATACTCACCTAAGAATAAAGGTCCTAGTTTTAGTTATAAAAAAATATTTAATAATGACATTAAATTTTTTCCTATTCACTCAGAAGATGAGAAGCCAAATTTAAATTATAAACCCATTATTAAATATGAATTAAATAAAGAAATTGATGAAGTAGAAAATAGAAATGTAGAGTTTAAAGAAATTAAGGGAAATAATCCATGTAATTCAATTATAGACAATGCAGAAATATATATTAATGCATTTCTTAATAGTAGGGTGGTAGGAATTGGAAGTATTAGATGGGGAATATCTGATGAAGGGATTGTAAAGGGGGTACAACTTAGCAAAAAGGATAGAGATGTAATTGATAGAAAGATTTCTGAAAGAGTATGTCAAATGAAGCCATATGTTAGTACTGAAGGGATTCAAATATTTTTTGAAAGTATTATTTATAAAAATGTAATTTTGAAAGATTTATTTATTGTTGAAATATCAGTTGAGTCTTCTGATTCAGATATACTTTTTTCAACTTCAAAAAATGAAATATACATTAAGACAGATGGTGGAAAGAGAAAACTCAATTCTTTTGAATTGCAACAAGAATTGCAAATACGATTAAATCGCTAAATATAAGTTTAGAGCTTTTACTATTAGAATCATTTGCTCCGTATTTTTTAACTTTGATAAGTTGGAGAAGAATTATAATTCCAGCTCTTTATTGTCTGTTTATGAATATATAATGCAATATGAAGAGGACGAATTATTTGCGAAAGGATTGTCAGATGTATTATCACATTACAGGAATGCATTAAAATCAAAGAGTAATGCGACTATTTGCATGGATAATTCTCGCTTTTCGATTGCATTAATACAATAAGATGTTTGGTGTATTAAGCTATATCTGAGTTTGGAAGCTTTCCTTGAGCGTTGTATAAAGCTAACATCACTATACCACTTTTACATAAAAAATATTACTACTCAACTCTCCGAGCCTCAACCCTCCGAGAGTTTTTCTATTTCAAAAAATCCCATTATTTTTTTATTGCTTTTTTAGGCTATAATCATAACGAGGTGATAGCAATGCAATACAAGATTTTAATAGTAGACGATGACATAGGGCTTCTAAACATGCTTAAAAGTTATTTTGAAATAAAAAAGTATTTAGTAATAACAGCGGAACATGGTGCTGAGGCATTGAAGAAGATTGATGCGAAACCCGATATTATTTTGTTGGATATCAATATGCCGCAAATCCGGTGGGATGAAGCGGCGTGTCGGCCTCGTTCAGGCACTTTTAAATGAACCGGATTTTCTCATTGTCGATGAGCCGACGACCGGATTAGATCCGGAGGAACGTATTCGCATCCGTAATTTGCTCGTGGATTTTTCCGAAAACCGTACGATTTTATTTTCCACTCATGTAGTAGAGGATTTAGCAGCTACGTGTAACCGGCTTGCAGTTATGAAAAAGGGACATTTCCTTTATACGGGGTCCATGCGTGATTTGGTTGATGAGGCGAAAGGGCATATTTGGATTTGCAAAGCTGCCGATGAGCAGGAAGTAAGGGAACTGGAGAAAAAGTATCATGTTACATCCAAACAGTACGTGGATGGCGGCCTGCAGGTTAAATTGCTGGCAGAGACAAAACCGGATCTTGATTGTGTTCCGGTAACTGCATCATTAGAGGATGCCTATATATATGTTACGAATAAAGAAGGTACTTTGCACCAATATTAAAATAATAATGATTCAAGTCAATAATAAACTTGTAACTCCTTATAATATTAAGATATAATAAATCAAATGGTAGGAGGATTTGCGATGATTTATAAAAAATTTCAGGAATTAGAACTTTCAGCATTAGGAATGGGAGCCATGCGGCTGCCTGTAATAGATGGTGATGATGCCAAAATTGATGAGGCGGCCACACAGGAGATGATGGATTTTGCGATGGAGCAGGGGATTAATTATTATGATACGGCTTGGGGATATCATAATGGCAATTCAGAAATAGTTATGGGAAAGGTATTAAATAAATATCCACGCAAAAGCTTTTATCTTGCGTCAAAGTTTCCGGGATATGACCTGCAAAATATGGATAAAGTGGAAGAAATTTTTGAAAAACAGCTTGAGAAATGCGGGGTTGAATATTTTGATTTTTATTTGTTTCATAATGTATGCGAGATGAATATAGATGCCTATCTTGATAAAAAGTATGGTATTTTTGAATATTTGATGGAACAGAAAGGAAACGGACGCATCAGACATCTGGGATTCTCGGCGCATGGTACTTATGATATAATGAAACGCTTTTTGGAAGCATATGGTGAGCAGATGGAGTTTTGTCAGATTCAGCTGAACTATTTAGACTGGTCACTTCAGGATGCAAAAACAAAAGTTGCATTACTGAATGAATACCAGATTCCAATATGGGTGATGGAGCCGCTGAGAGGCGGACGTCTGGCACAACTAACGGAGGAAGCAGAAAGTAAGCTGACTGCTTTGCGCCCTGAAGAAAAAGTGCCGGCATGGGCATTTCGTTTTTTGCAGGGGATACCGGAAGTGACAATGATTCTCTCCGGTATGTCAAATTTTGAACAGGTGCGTGAAAACATCAATACCTTTGAGCATGATAAACCCCTAAGTAAAAAAGAAAATGAAGTATTGCTTTCTGTTGCAGATGGAATGCTGAATGGGACGTTGCCTTGTACATCTTGCAAGTATTGTGTAAGTCATTGTCCAAAAGGCTTAGAAATTCCATCGCTTTTAGAGCTGTATAATGAACATATTTTTACCGGCGGCGGGTTTATTGCACCAATGGCATTCATGGCAACGCCTAAGGAGAAACAGCCCAGTGCATGTATAGGATGTAAAAGCTGTGAAGCAGTGTGTCCGCAGCAGATTAAGATTTCAGGGGTAATGACGGATTTTACAAATAAGTTATCCGGTGTGGAGGCATAAAACCGCCCCCAAAAATGAGTTTAGCATTTGCCCGATTACAAAAAATATAAAGGAGATTTGTTATGTCATCAATTACAAAAGTAATGGAAAAACCTCGTCTGTCGGTAAAAGTACAGGCCTTGGCAACCATCACCGCTATCGTGGGGGCTGTCGTTGTTCCCCAGATTTTTCATGCTCTTGGTGCAATTTCCGGACTGGGAACGAAGCTCGGAGAAACCTTTCTGCCTATGCACCTGCCAATTATTTTGGTTGGCCTGCTAGCCGGTCCATATGCAGGAGCAATTTCAGGTCTGCTTGGTCCGCTTATGAGTTTTGCTTTATCGGGAATGCCCGGTACCGTCATGCTGCCGTTTATTATGATAGAACTTTGTGCTTATGGTTTAGCTGCCGGATTGCTCCGTCATAAAAAGATACCAACAATTGGCAAGGTTTTTATTGTACAGATTAGCGGACGCGTTGTTCGTGCGGCGGCAGTTTTACTTGCAGTTTACGCATTAGGAAATGAGAGTATCGCAGTTGCATCTATCTGGATGAGCATTGTTACCGGTATGTTTGGTCTTGCACTCCAGTGGACATTTTTACCGCTCATTGTTTACCGTGTGGAGAATTTAAAAAAATATGAAAAATAATAGTATGAAAGCAATTAAGTTGTTGGCGGAAGGGGAATATACCTGTGTTTTGTGTAAGGACGAACTGGTCTATACAAGTACGGAGCGTGGTGTAAAACCTCTGCTTGAATGGTACGACAGAGGAATCAATGTGCAAGGCTTTAGTGCTGCAGATAAAGTTGTTGGTAAGGCAGCAGCGTTTATCTATGTTTTACTTGGTGTCGATGCCGTTTATGCACCTGTGATGAGTGAAGGTGCTATGCATATACTTGAGGCGAATGGTATTGAGGTACAGTGTAAATTGTTAGTGAAAGAAATCATCAATCGTTTGGGAACGGGAAGATGTCCGATGGAAGAAACCGTTGATGGAATCATAGAAGCAAAGCAAGCAATAGAGGCAGTCAAACGTAAGATTGCTCAACTGCAGCAAGGAGTAGAACAAGATGGAGATTAAGAACAGTGATGCAGATGTATGTATAGGTACTTGGGCATGGGGCTCGGGTGCCAATGGTTCTAAAATGGTATTTGGCAAAAGCTATCCGGTTTCACAGCTTGAAAATACTTTTGAGAAAGCATACAAGGCGGGTTATACGATGTGGGATACTGCAGAAGTATATGGAATGGGAACGGCGGAGCAAGTTTTGAAGGATTGCATCGCTGGAAAAAGTGTTTTTTTGTCTACGAAGCATTTTCCGAAGAAAAAGCATGAGCAGGGAGAGGTTTCGAAAGCACTTGATGGGAGCCTTAAAAGGCTTTTAGTACCTCATATTAATTTATATTGGCTGCATACGCCGACTAATATCGAAGAAAACATGTCAGAGATGGCCAGATGTGTAAAGGAAGGGAAAATAAAATATATTGGCATTAGTAATGCAGCCATTGCACAAATAAAACAGGCACAAGAAGTATTAAGCCGGTTTGACTTAAAGCTATATGCGGTCCAAAATCATTACAGTTTATTATCTATGGAAAGGCAAAAAGAAGTGCTTGCATATTGTCAGAGAGAAAAAATTCAGTTTTGGGGATATATGATTTTGGAACAGGGAGCGCTGTCGGGTCATTATAATAGTAAAAATCATTTTCCTTTTTTTTCCTTAAGAGGATTTATGTTTGGTAAAGGAAAATTTAAGAAAATTCAACCATTAATTGATTATATAAAGGAATTAGCTTTAAAATATAAAATTGAGTCAGCGCAGATACCGATTATTTGGGCAAAATCAAAGGGAATAGTGCCGATTATAGGATTAACAAAAGAATCTCACGTTGCTTCACTTATACAGGGAAAAGATATTAGGTTATCAGGGGAAGAAATAGAAAGACTGGAGTTGTTAGCAAAGGCTTCTGGTGTGAAATGTAAAGGTACTTGGGAGTAATTAAAATAATTAATTATACAGAAATATGGGGTGTAAAAGGATGAGTGAAGAAATCGAGAAACGGATTGATAAAATGGAAAGTAAAGATTATGAGTTTCCCAAACGCTTTAGCAGAAAAGATTATTTGATTGTAGCTATTCTTGTAATTTTTTGTCTGATTATGATACTTTGGGGAGCATACTTATGAAAAGCAACGTAAATGAAAAAATGAAAGAGGAAGCATTATTTGGAATTCTTCCGGTTCTGAAAGGTGAAAAAATCTATGGTTTTCTAGATGCAGTGCTTATATTGTCAGGATACTGCATTGCTACATGGAGTTATACCCAAGGGGCCTATCTGGCGGCCTTAGTAGGGTTTAAGCAATTATTAATCGGGGCCTTTTTAGGGGCAATCGTGATGTTAGCAATCTATCAATTACCGGTTATTTTATCGGTTCGTTATGGAATTGATATTTGGATATGGCTTCGCGCCGTATTTGGTTCCTCCGGTGTCAAAATTATGGCAGTCGTTATTATCCTGATAAACTTTCCATGGTATGCAGTGTGTGCAGATTTATTTGCCTCTTCGATGATGAACCTGGCTGCTGTTTTTGGAATTACAATCCCCGGAGGGATACATGCACAAACTATTTTGGGGATACTTTGTGTCCTTATCGGAACGGTCATTGCTTATAAAGGATTAGGTGCCATTACTTGGACGACCCGAGTGTTAGTGCCATTGCTTTTAGGCGTTGGCGTTTTGGTTGTCATCATAGGATTTACCGCAGTTCCTGTAGATGTAATTTGGAACTATAGACCGACAAATACAGGTTATGAGAATAACATTATTCCATATATTATATCAATAGAGGCTAACTTTGCATTTGTTATTACCTTAGTTGGAGGTATGGCAGAAATTCCCCGATTGGCCAAAAAAGAAAATTCCGGATATTGGGCCGGTGTAATCGGACAGGGGGTTGCCGGTTCCTTTTTCGTAGTAGTGGGTGCTGTTATGGCGATTGCAATGCAGTATGTAACCGGAGAAATGATTGGTGATCCGACACTTATGCTGGCGACTTTATCAATTCCCGTATTAGCACTTTGTTCGCTTTTACTTGTAGCATTTGCTAATATTGGAACGCAGGCTGTAGGCTCTTATATATATGGGGTTATGCTGAAATCTTCTTTTAAAAAAGTCAGTTATCGTACTTTGGTTATGATTTTGGCGGTGTATGTCAGCCTTTTATGTATATGGGGAAAGATTATCGACTACTTTGGTTCTTTTTTGACAATCAGTGCATGTATATACGCACCGTTAGCGGCCCTTTTGTTTGTGGATTTCTTCTTTATTCGTAAACAAAAGCTGTCATTTCGATCGGCTTTTGGACTGCCGGGCTACCATGCTTATGTTTATACAAAGGGAATTAATTGGGTTGGTATCGTATGCATTGCAGCAGGAGTGGCCATTTCACTTACTATATATAATCCGGTCACGACAGAGATACATAATATGTTTCTATTTCACCTGACACCAACCGGATGCTCTTTCCTGGGAACGGGCTTGTTGTACTTACTTCTGAGTAAAATACCTTGCATTCATAAGTACCTGCTGCAAGATAGGAAGGAGACGACGATATGAGAAAAAAGATAAACACAACTCCTTTTAATAGAAATAAGATTCCGCCCAAGCAAAATCTAATTTTAATGCCATTTCTTTGGTTGTTTTGTTTCCTTCAGACACGTTCAGGCAAGCTAGTGATCCATAAGGAGCGTATGAAAGGCTTGAAACCGCCGTTTCTGGTAATTGGAACGCATCATTCTTTTACTGATTTCTATATTACACCGCTGGCTCTTTTTCCATATCGCGCCAACTATGTGTCGGAGCTGGAAGGGTTTGAAAACTTTGGTGAATGGCCGTATCGTCAGGCAGGATGTCTGGGCACGCGTAAATTTGTTGATGATATGGCACTAATTAAAAATATCAGACATATTATGAGACGAAAGGGGATTTTGGTTCTTTATCCGGAGGCCCGTTATGCAAATGTGGGAACGAGTTCAGAAATACCGCAGTCAGTTGCAAAGCTGACAAAAATATTGAAAGTTCCGGTAGTCGTAATTAACATGAAGGGAAATTATTTACGGTCACCGATTTGGAATTTAAAAACCCGTAAGGAAGCCAGATTAGAGACAACGATTACAAAAGTATATACAAGAGAAGAACTGGAAAAGGCCGATATTAAAGAAATTCATAAAACGTTACAAAGTTATTTGAGTTATGATGAATATGAGTGGCAATATGATACAAAGCAGGCGATTACATATAAAAGTAGAGCAGAGGGGCTCGAGTTCCCCTTATACCAGTGTCCTGTCTGCAAGAAGGAATTTCAAATGGAATCAAGCTGTGCCGAACTTTACTGCGAGCATTGCGAAAGTAATTGGTGGATGACAGAATACGGCAGATTAGAACAGACGAATCAGTTAGATAAATTATCGGATGCAGAGCAGAGATATTTCTCACATATACCGAATTGGTATAACTGGGAGAGGATGCAGGTACAGGAGGAAATTGAGCGTGGCGAGTATTCACTGGAAATATCCGTACAGATTGAATCACTTCCCAATGCGGTGAATTTTATTCACTTAGGAAAAGGTTTGCTTCGCCACAATAAAGATGGCTTTGCCTTAACCTTTACTGATTATAATGAAACCGAAGAAAAAACCCTTACCTTTACTCCGATTACAACCTTTTCCGTACATACAGAATATAATTACCGAAACAAAGGACAATGCATTACGCTGTCCACACTGGATAATACCTATTTCCTGTTTCCATTAGAAGAGGGTTTTAATGCGACGAAGATACAATTTGCGACAGAATATTTGTATAAGTTAGCCCAAGGTAATATTAGAGGTGAATTATCATGAATTTTAGATTAGCGAAGCAAAGTGATTTGCCGCAGCTTAAAAAGATGTATGAAAAAATAATCCACAATATGAACAAAAACAACATAAAAATCTGGGATGAAATTTATCCCTGTGAGTTTTTTGAAGACGATATTAAAATTAAAAGCCTCTATATATTATCGGATGATAATGACATAGCAGCCGCATTTACTTTATGCGAATCGATTGATGGCGAAAACCATGTTAAATGGAAGAATATAAAAGAAAAAGCATTATATATCGACCGTTTTGGGGTAAATGTAAATTATTTAAGACAAGGCATCGGCGGGTTAATGCTCAAAAATGCCATGGAGCTTGCGAAACAGAAAGGGGCTAAATATTTACGGCTGTTTGTTGTAGATATTAATAAACCAGCAATTAATTTATATTTAAAAAATGGATTTAAACGTGTGGAAGGAATTTATGAAGAAAAAATAGATGATTTTGTACTGCGTGAGTATGGATTTGAAATAGAAATATCATTATAAATAAATATCCAAAAAGAGAAAGATAACTCCTCTTTTTGGATATTTTAGTTTGTTACAAACCTTTGCCCATTTCATAAATTTCGGCTAATTTTGGTTCTGATTTATCAATATTTCCTGCTGTAGTAAAAATCCCCATATTTTTTACCCCCATATGTCCGATAAATATATCTTCATATGTTTGGATTGCCGAAGTAAAGCCGCTTTCACCTGCACTTAATAACAGTGCCGTTTTTCTTAATTTAGGCAGTCTTTCAAAAGCATACATTCTTTCAATAGCACAATGCGTTTGACCCGTCATTGAGTAATAATAGATTGGAGATGCTATGACCAGCATTTCACATTCTCTCATCAGTGGATATATTTCCTGCATATCGTCCTTTTGAATACAATTTCCATTTAGTGTTCCCCTGCAGGCGTCACAGTTTTTACAGCCTCGTATATTTTTATTGCCGATTTGCTTAATTATTACTTTGTGTCCTGCTTTGGCAGCCCCTTCCTCAAAAGCCGAAACCATAGCCGAAGTATTTCCATTTGGCCGTGGACTTCCATTTATTACTAAAATATTCATAGATGTATACTCCTTTCATTTGAAGTAAAATATCTTATATGGCAGTGGATTAACGATAAGATTTTTCAAAAATACCAGCGCAGTCTTCATCAGTCATTTCGCATGGGTTAGCGGCAAACAATCCGCCCTGCATAGAGCGAGCTCCCTTTGCCAATGTCATAGCTTCATCCATCGTAAAGCCATAGTCACTCATTTTTAAATCAGCGACACCGCAGTCCTCCTGCAATTTGGTCAGAGCGGTAATAAAATCTTCCGGTTTATCAGCATTTTCAATTCCCATAGCTTGTGCTATTTTTATAAACTGTTCATCACAAGCGTGCCTCTCAATGAAAAACTTGGCAAATTCTTTAGAAATCATAATCAAACCTGCTCCATGAGGGAGATTGTGATGATAAGCACTCATGGAGTGTTCCATACTATGCTGTGCGGTCGTAGAGGTAAGCTGCATTGTAATACCAGCCATTGTACTGCCATAGGCAATATGCTCCCTGGCTTCTAAATCATTTCCATTCTTTACCGCAAGAGGCAGATACTTGGAAATGCTTTCAATAGCCGATAAAGCGATTGTTTCACTTAAAATATTTAGCCCCTTTGACATCATCACCTCGGTATTGTGAAATAATGCATCAAAGCCTTGATAAGCAGTATACTTTGGCGGAACTGTTTTCATCAGCTCCGGGTCAACAATAGCAAGCACCGGAGTTAGGATGGGGTCACCAAAACCAATTTTTTCATTCGTATCCAGGTTAGAAATAACACCAAAACAGTTAATTTCAGAGCCGGTACCGGCAGTAGTAGCTATCGTAACAATCGGAAGTCCTTTACTCGTAAGCGGCTTCCCTTTTCCGGTTCCGCCAAAAACGTAGTCCCACAAATCGCCGGAATTTGCCGCCATAGCTGAGACTGCAATGGAAGCATCTAAAACTGCGCCGCCGCCAAGAGCAACAATAAAATCACAATTATTTTCCTTTGCGAATGCGGCCCCTTCCATAATCACGTCTTTGATGGGATTTTCCATAATTTTATCAAATAAGGCATAATCGACACCGGCCTTTTTCAATTGTTCGATAGTACGGTCAAGATAGCCATTTGATTTAGTAGATTGTCCGTTGGAAATCAAAAGCAAGGCCTTTTTACCGGGCATAGCCTGCTTACCTAATTGATTCAGTGAACCACTGCCAAAAATAAGATTAGTTGGGTTGTTAAAATTAAAGTTTATATTCATTTAAGTCTCCTTTACTTGTTGATGTATCAAGTGCTTTTTTTGTTTGACACATATTATTTTAGTATCTATAATGAGTATAGAACCTAAAGTTAGGTTTAGGTCAAGAGCTTTTTCTAACAAATTTTTTTATAAAATCTCAAACATATTCAAGCAATTTAAGGAGAATGAATTATGAACTATTCTATCGGAGAAATAGCAAATCTTACAGGTATTACAATATCAACATTACGTTACTATGACCGTGAAGGAATGTTCCCGGATATGGAACGCAGTAATGGCGGCATCCGGATTTTTTCGGAAAATGAGCTTAGCAGGATTCGAATTATCGAATGCCTCAAATCAACCGGTATGCCTATTAAGGATATCAAGGAATTTTTGATTTGGTGTCAAGAGGGGGATGCTTCCCTGCATAAAAGACAAAAAATGTTCCATGACCGTCTCAAAGAAGTGGAGAATCAAATAGAACAAATGAAAGAGAATCTGAATATTATTAAATATAAGTGCTGGTATTACGATAAAGCAGTTACAGATGGAACGGAGGAAATAGTCAAGAATCTATCCGATGACCAAATACCTGCAGATATAAGAGAATGCAAAATATAGCGTACCCTGGAAGTGCTATATACAATTTTACATGTTGTTTCAACTATTAACAAACCCTAATAAATAATACAGAAATAATACAGTATTTATATAGAAATTATAAAAAGACAAGAGATTGATATGTTTTATACTTACACATATCACTCTCTTTTTATTTCTTAAGGGCTCATTGCAATGTTCAGAAAAACGGGCTTGCAAAGGACCATTCAGGAGAGCCGCTACCCAGAAGAGAGTTTAACTACCACATTAACAACAAAAGGAGGATCAAAAAAAATGAAACACGAATGTTTTTATGATGAATACGACCGAAAGGATAACTTGCATTTCAACTCAAAAGTAGTCCACGGAGCATTAGGACATGACCCCATTACAGGAGCGACCAGCTTCCCCATTTTTCAATCAGCTACCTATGCCCACAAAAGCTTTGATGTCGGAACGGGGTATTTATATTCACGCCTGCAAAACCCAACAAGGCAGGAGTTGGAGAGGACAATGGCTATTTTAGAGGAAGGAACGGCGGGCTTTGCTTTTTCCAGCGGCCAGGCAGCTAACATGGCTTTGTTTGGAATGCTGAGACGGGGAGACCATATTATCCTGTCGGATGATATATACGGCGGAACCTTTCGGATTTGCCAGGACATATTCAGTCAGCTGGGCTGCGAATTTTCCTATGTAGATATGTCGGATCTGGATATGCTGGAACAAATGATTCGGCCGTCGACAAGAATGTTTTTTGTGGAGACACCGACGAATCCGATGATGAAGGTGGCAGATATCAGGCGGATTTCCGAGGTAGCAAAAAGCCATGGAATTATTTTTGTCGTTGACAATACGTTTTTGACTCCTTATTTTCAAAAGCCCCTCACATTAGGAGCAGATATCGTAGTACACAGTGCAACAAAATACTTAAATGGACACAATGATGTAATTGCCGGAATTGCGGTAGTTAAGGATGAAGAAATGAGAGAGCATTTTGAAACGCAGATAAAGTCCCGCGGAAATGGTCTGGCGCCGATGGATTCCTGGCTGATACTGCGGGGATTAAAAACCTTGTCGCTGCGAATGGAGCGTCATAACCAAAACGCAAGACTTGTGGCGGGTTGGCTTCGGAAGCATCCGAAGGTGAACAAAGTTTATTATGCCGGATTTGAAGACCATGAGAGTTATTCAGTCAGTGTGAGACAGTCTTCCGGGTTTGGCGGAATGATTTCCTTTGAGCTTGACAGCTTAGAAAGTGCTAAGAAGCTTTTGTCTAATGTGAAAATGATTTTGTTTGCGGAAAGTTTGGGCGGAGTGGAGTCACTCATTACTTATCCGCTCACGCAGACTCATGAATCTACGCCGCCGGATGTGCGGGAAAAGCTTGGAATTAATGAACGTTTTATCCGTATTTCCGTTGGGATTGAACATGCAGATGATATTATTGCCGATTTAGAGCAGGCTTTAAGGTAGGTGCTTAAAATGAGAATTAAATTTACAAAAATGCAGGCTTATGGGAATGATTATGTATATATAGATGCAATTCACCAGCAGTTAAACAATTTAAATGAACTCGCTATTTGGCTTTCAGACCGGCATTTTGGCATTGGCGGCGATGGTATGGTATTGATTTGTTCTTCGCAGTGCTGTGACTTTCGGATGCGGATTTTTAATCCCGATGGAACGGAAGCTGAAATGTGCGGCAATGCCCTGCGCAGTACGGCAATGTTTGCATATTTTCATGGGCTGACCCAAAAGGAAAAGCTGACAATTGAAACACTGGGCGGAAATAAAATCGTATATCTGGAGACAGAACAAGGCAAGGTTATAAATATCCATGCAATGATTGGTGCCCCCCAATTGGCGGCTGCAAAGGTCCCGGTTGTTACTGACAAGTCAATTTTTCTAAACCAGCCAATCAACGTATTAGGAAGAACCTATCAGGCATCCAGCATTTCATGGGGGAATCCTCATACGGTAATTGTGGAGGAGACACTGGATCAATTGGAAATACAAAAATATGGTCCCGCCATAGAACATCATGCGCTTTTTCCGGCTCGGACAAATGTGACCTTTGCCCAAGTGGTGGATCGAAACCATATCCGCATCCGGGAATGGGAGCGGGGCTGCGGAGAAACAATTGGCTGTGGAACCGGCTGCTGCTCAGCCGTTGTTGTGCTTCATATGCTGGGGCTTTGTGAGCGGCGTGCCGAAGTGGAACAAATCGGCGGTGTCCTGCTCGTCGAGTGGGATGATAAAAATGAAGTACATATGATCGGCCCATCCCATGTCGTATTTGAAGGAGAGTGTGAAATATGAGACTAAGGAAGCTTTTTAGAAATATCGAATATAATCTTCATGCGGGAAGTGATGATGTAGAAATTCGTTCAATAGCGTATGATTCAAGGGATGTGACAGAGGGCACGTTGTTTGTGTGCTTGCGTGGTGAACATGCCGACGGACATAACTTTATTGAGCAGGCGGTAAAAATGGGTGCGGCAGCAATTGTTTGTGAAAACTCTCATGTTCTCAGCGGGCAGCAGGAAAAAGCACTAAAGGATATTGTAATGCTTAGTGTCACCGACACAAGGAGAGCATTGGCTTACCTATCAGCAGCGTGGTTTTCTTATCCGGCTGATAGTATGACTATGATTGGAATTACCGGAACAAAGGGGAAGACTACAACTGCCCATATGATTAAGAGTATATTAGAAAATGATGGTTTTATGGTTGGAATGGTTGGGACACTGGGCGCCTATATTGGGGATGAAAAATATCCGACAAAAAATACAACCCCGGAATCCTATGAGCTTCATCACCTCTTTTATAAAATGCGGGAGGCAGGCTGTACCCATGTTGTTATGGAGGTTTCCTCTCAGGCATTAAAGCAGCATCGGACAGACGGCATCATTTTTGACTATGGAGCATTTCTTAATATTTCCCCTGACCACATCGGAGTCGGGGAGCATAAGGATTTTAACGAGTATTTTGCTTGCAAAAAGTTATTATTTGACCAGTCAAGGCGGATTGTTGTAAATATGGATGACCCAAGCTGGAAGGAAATGACGGACGGGGCCTCAGTATTTACAACCTCAATAAAAGAAAATGCGGATTATATGGGTATAAAAGTGCATAATACGTGGGAGGAGGGCTTGCTGGGCGTGGAGTTTACGCTGTGCGGCGGTCTTGCGGACGATTTGATAGGAAGGCTTTCTTTGCATATTCCCGGAGATTTTAATGTCGAAAATGCTTTAATTGCTATTGCTATTACACATCAACTAGGGGCAGGCAGGGTGGAAATTGTGAAGGGACTGCAAACCGTATATGTGAAGGGAAGAACGCAAGTCATTCCGTCAGCGGCACACTTTCTCACTATTTTAATTGATTATGCTCACAATGCGCTGAGCATGGAGAGCCTTTTAAAAATGCTGCGGGCGTATCAGCCGAAGCGCCTGATTTGTTTATTCGGAGGCGGCGGCAATAAACCGAGGCAGCGCAGATATGATATGGGTGCCATGGCGGGGAAATATGCTGATTTGACAGTACTGACAACGGACAATCCCAGATTTGAGCAGGTGGAGGATATCAATCGGGAAATTATTGAGGGTATCGATAAATATCACGGAAAATATATCACCATCTTAGATCGGGAAGAGGCAATTCATTATTTGATTGATAACTGTGGAAAAGGTGACATTGTTGCCTTAATCGGAAAGGGGCATGAGGAATATCAGGAGATAGGAAGTCATAAATTTTTCTTCTCTGAAGAGCAGATTATAGAACAGTATCTGCAAGAAAAGTAATTTAAAAGGTTTGCTGTCACTTAGATGTCACTTTACTTTGCTATTATGTTGGTGGAAACAATATAATGCGAGGAGGATCGTTATGGAAATACTAAAATGTAGTGACGTAGTGAAAGTGTTTGGTAAAGGCAGCAATCAAGTGACTGCCCTAAATGGGATTGACTTATCAATAGAAATGGGTGAGTTTGTTGCGGTTATCGGTGCATCAGGCTCAGGCAAATCAACGCTGCTTCATATTCTCGGTAATGTGGATCAAGCGACAAAGGGAACAGTAGTCGTAGAGGGTGTTGATATTGGTAAAATGAATGCTGCCGATGCAGCTATTTTCAGGAGAAGAAAGGTTGGTTTGGTTTATCAATTTTACAATCTCATTCCAACCTTAACGGTGAAAAAAAATATACTTATGCCGATGCTTCTCGATAAAAGGAAGCCGGATAAGGATTTTTTTGATAACATTATAAAAATATTGGGTATTGGTGATAAATTAGAAGTTCTGCCGCATCAACTTTCCGGCGGACAGCAGCAGCGTGTTGCGATTGCGAGGGCACTGGTCTACCGCCCAGCGATTTTACTGGCAGATGAACCAACCGGAAATCTTGACCGGAAAAATTCAAAAGAAATTATTGAGCTTTTAAAACTGTCTAACCGTAACTTGAAACAGACAATCCTGCTTATTACACATGATGAAAAAATTGCACTGGAAGCCGACCGCATCATAACAATTGAGGATGGCCGGATTGTCAGCGATCAGAAACGGAGGTAAGCAGGATGTGGAAAGATTATTCAGTAAGCTATATTAAAAACAATCGTTCATCCAGTATATCCATATTGGTTGCTGCTTTAATTTCCGCATTATGCCTGTCCTTTTTGTGTACCTTCTTTTTTAATATGTGGGTATCAGAAATTGATAATATTTCACGGGGAGAAGGTGACTGGCATGGGCGGATTACCGGTCAGATAGATGAAGAAGATTTGATTATCATTCAAAACTTTGCAAATGTAGAAAGTGCTGAAATCAATACAGAGTTGTCTGAAGGTGAGGAAAAAGTAGTTGATATTTATTTTCAGAATATGCGGAAAACTTTTCAGGATATGCCATTGATAACAGCGCAGCTTGGACTGGAGGAAAACACAGCTGAGTACAATTTGCGGCTTTTATCAAGATATTTCATTCATGATCCAAAGGATGAAAGCCCGCCTTTACTGATGGCATTTTATTTATTTGTACTGGTCATCATATCCTTTTCATTGATTTTAGTGATTCATAATTCCTTTGCAGTATCAATGAGGGCAAGAATCCATCAGTTTGGAATTTTTTCCAGCATTGGAGCCACTCCGAAGCAAATTCGGACTTGTCTGGTGCAGGAGGCGATGGCACTTTGTCTGCTGCCGATTATACTTGGCAATTTATTAGGGATTGCAATTGGTTATGGTGTGCTGCAGGCAATGAATGTCCTAGCGGAAAGTATTCCGGAAGCATACGTAACGGCATTTGTATATCATCCGGCTGTTTTTATCGTTACATTTCTGCTTTCTGCTTTGACAGTCCTATTTTCGGCATGGATGCCGGCTAGAAAACTGAGTAAAATAACACCGTTAGAAGCAATTCGTAACATCGGCGGGTTACAGCTTAAAAAGAAAAAGAATTCCCGCATTCTGACATTATTATTTGGAATGGAAGGAGAGCTGGCAGGAAATGCTTTGAAGGCACAAAAGAAAGCTCTGCGGACATCAACATTATCCCTGACATTATCTTTTCTAAGCTTTACTTTTATTCTGTGCTTTTTTACCCTTTCCGGAATTAGCACAAGGCAGACTTATTTTGAAAAATATCAGGATGCTTGGGATGTTATGGTGACATTGAAAAATACAAAAATAGAGGATTTTGGACTGACTCAGGAAGTAAAAGGGGCAGAAGGGGTTCGTGACGGTATTGTTTATCAGAAGGCAGCTTTAGAAAGCATCATTTCAGAAGAATGGCAAAGTGAAGAATTGGCTGCGCTCGGTGGTTTGAGTACTCTTACCGGTGTTTCAAAAACAGAAGAAGGGGATTACAAGGTAAAGGCGCCTATCGTAGTATTAGATGATGAAAGCTTTATTAAATATTGTGAGACTATTGGTGTTGAACCTAAATTAGATGGGACAATTATTTTGAACCAAATTTGGGATAGCATAAACAGTATTTTCCGTTATCGGGAATATATTCCCTTTGTGAAGGATACTCAAAAAACGATAGTATTACAAAGTGCTGAGCAAGAAGGAAGTGTAGAACTTCCAATATTGGCTTATACGCAAGAAGTGCCTGTTTTAAGAGAAGAGTATGCTGACTATGCTTTCGTGCAGTTTATTCCTGTTTCAGTTTGGAAGGAAATATCAGGACAGTTAGGCGGTGAGGAAGATGATACGTATATCCGTATACTTGCGAAAGACGACATAGAGCTTGCAGAGGCAGAAGCACTGGAAGACCGAATTTCACAGATAATCAGCAGTGAGTTTGAAATCAAAAGTGAAAACCGCATTGGGGAAAAGATTACGAATGACTACATGATTACAGGTTATCTTATCGTTTTAGGTGGATTTTGTACTCTGCTTGCGCTGATTGGAATTGCCAATGTATTCTCAAATACACTGGGATTTATTACACAGAGAAAAAGAGAATTTGCCCAATATATGTCTGTCGGCATGACACCGAAGGGAATACGTAAAATGTTTTGTATCGAAGCGCTTGTTATTGCAGGCCGCCCTTTGCTCATTACGTTACCCCTGACAGTAGCCTTTGTACAATTGGCAGCGAAAGCAAGTTATTTGAATCCAATGGAGTTTTGGCAGGTGGCACCGTTTCTTCCGATTGCAGTATTTTGTCTGGCAATCTTTGCATTTGTTGCACTGGCTTATTATATCGGCGGCAAACGTTTACTGCGCTGTAATTTGAATGAAGCATTGCGAAATGATGCAGTGGCATAATGAAATAAAGAAGTGATGCCCCCATATCGGACAATGAAATTAAAAGTCCTGTATGGGGGTATTTGTAGTATAATCAATGTATGATAGAGCACCTAACTAATTTGTATCTGAGAGGAGAAACATGTAATGAGTAAATACGATGTAAACATTGATTTAGCGAATGCAACAAAAAATGATATGGTAAAGACACTTGAAACTGATAATAAAAGAGTTCTGAACAAAGTTGGAGCTTTTGCAAGTTTATATGATATTAGTTACGAGGGGTATAAAAATCCTGTATTAGTATTAAAAACCGAGGAACCCGGTTCAAAGCAAATTATTGCGGCTGAATATGATAAGATTGAAAATGTATGTTTTGATATGATTCATCATCTTATCAATGATTGTATCGTTATGGGTGCGAAACCTTTAACCGTTCAGGATGCAATAATTTGTGGGAAGATGGATAAAGATATTGTTTTGAGAATTGTCAAAGCTGTTGCGGATGCTTGTGAAAATGCTGGGTGTGTATTAACAGGCGGAGAAACTTCTGAGCAACCTGGAGTTTTAGAAGAGGGTAAATATATATTAACATCCAGTATAGTTGGAATTGTAGAAAAAGAAGATGTGATTGATGGCTCCGCTATTAAAACTGGTGATGTCGTTATCGGGATGGAATCAAGCGGTATTCACACGAATGGATATACATTAGTAAGAAAAATAATGGAGGAAAACCCAGAAATAATGAAAGAAATAGTAGGTGGAGAGAAATTTATAGATGTTATCTTGACGCCGCATAGATGTTATTATAATCAGTTGAAAGATTTATTTGGTAAAGGTCTTATTCATGGTATGGCGCATATTACAGGGGGAGGCATTTGTGAAAATTTAAATAGAATATTACCGGTTTTAGTAAACGCAGAAATAGATTTATCTTCTTATGATGTTCTTGACATATTCAAGGTGTTAAGAAAGTGGGGAGATGTGAGTGATAGTGATATGCTAAGAACATTTAATTTGGGTGTAGGAATGGCTCTTGTTACCAGTAAGGAAAACAGTTCGGTCGTTATGAATCATTTAACTTTAAAAGGTATAAATTGTAAAATAATCGGAAACATAGTAGACGGAAATCAAAAAGTGGTATGTGAAGGGAAATTAAAATGGGATTAACAGGATTGTTAATCTAAACTATGTGTTGTAGAAATTTTTAAAATGTAAAAAATTTTCAGTAAAAAATGGTTGACTTTTAATCGCAGCACCTATATACTAACTAGTATGAAATCGGACCATTTAAGAAAGGAACAAAAATATTGAAAAATCCACGTCAGCAAATGCGGGAATTTAATACGATTCTAAAAGAAACAGATGCAATATACAGCAAGCTGGCTAAGCAAAGCGGACTTTCGGATTGTTCGTTCTGGATTATGTACTCCCTGCGTGATTCAGAAGGGGAATGTACACAAAAGGAGCTTTGTGAGCAATGGACGTTTAACAAGCAGACAGTGAACTCTGCAATAAAGAGCTTGGAAAAGAGTGGATATATTGTTCTCACTTCTTCAATGGAGGATAAGCGCAGCAAACACATCCGGCTAACACAACAAGGTACTTTATTTGCAAAGAAAAATATTGACTTTGTTTTTACGGTAGAGGAGCTTGCGTTACTAAGGATGAGCCCGGCACAACGTGCTGAAATAATAGAAATAAACAAAACCTATCAAACTATGCTTCAGATGGAAGCTGATAAATATTTGAAAAGTTAATAAACTTGAATCATCAGAGGGTTATCTATCGCAATAGGTATACCGGATAAGATGCTGAGTGCGCTCAGAAATTTTATCCGGTATATTTTTGACTAAAAACCGAAAATAAATCAAGAGAAGGAGATGTGAATATGAACAAAATTATAACCATCAGCCGTGAATTTGGAAGCGGCGGGCGTGAGCTTGGTAAGCGTATTGCAGAGAATTTGGGGATTGCTTATTATGACAATGAAATTATTACAGCTATTGCACAAAAAAGCGGTATGGCAGAGGAATATGTAAAAAGTATCATTGAAAAGGTACCAAATACCTATTTTACAAGTACCATCGGCCGATCCTTTCATACTTCAGTCAACCCGCAGCTTACACTCAATGCCCAAATTTATGCAGAGCAGCATAATATCATTAAGGAGCTGGCAAAAAAAAGTGACTGTCTCCTAATTGGCCGCTGCTCTGACTATATTCTTAAGGACTGCCGTCCGATCAGAATCTTTATCTATGCGGATATGGATGCCCGCTTAAAGCGCTGCCGGGAAAAGGCACAAAAGAGTGAACATCTCTCTGATGCTCAAATAAAAGGAAGGATTAAGGAAATCGATAAAAACAGAGCGAAATATTACAATTTTTTCACCGGACATAAGTGGGCAGAAAAGGAGAATTATGATCTTTGTATCAATACATCCCAAATTGAGATAAAAGAGATCTCTCTGCCAATTTCAGAACTATTAAAAACCTTACTATATCAATAGATGCTATAAATCAATGAATAAATGAGTTTCGCAAACACCTAAATAAACGAAAAGGAACTAAGGAGTTAAAGTTATGGATTATAAAGTTTTATACGAAAAGACATCACCGGCAAAGCTGATTGCTTACGTGGCAGTTCCGGGCATCATCAGTATGCTGGTCTCATCGCTCTATCAGATTATTGATGGGGCATTGGTAGGAAAAATATTGGGCTCAGCTGCTTTCGCTGCGTTAAATCTTGTCATGCCGCTTGTTATTATAAATTTCTCAATTGCAGACTTAATTGGTGTTGGTTCTTCCGTTCCAATTGCGATTAAACTTGGCGAAAAGGACGAAAAATCTGCAAGTGTTATTTTTTCAAGTGCCTGTCTGATGATTGTAGTTTTTGGGGCAATACTTGGGGCCTCCCTATTTTTATCTGCGGAGCATCTTGTCAGGTTAATGGGGGCTGACGAGCAGATTGTAGAGATGTCAGCACAGTATTTACGGGTATATGCCTTCTGTGCACCTTTTACGACCATCATGTTTGCTGTCGACAATTATCTTCGCATTTGTGGAAAGGTACGCTATAGTCTGTTTTTGAATGTTTTAATGTCGATAATCAGTGCAGTGCTGGAAATTTTATTTTTAGTCGTTTTAAAAATGGGAGTAGCCGGGGCATCCCTTTCAACATGTATCGGTATGGCATTTTGCGTTATTTTGGGCTTCCTGCCATTTATACGGGGTAAGCTGCAGCTGCGGTTTGTCAAACCTAAATTTGACCGTAAGATAATCATGACGATTCTTAAAAATGGTACGCCATCCTTCCTTGATAATATTGCCGGCCGTGTTACATCCATTATTATGAATGTGTTCCTGCTGCGCCTGGGCGGGGCTTTAGCAGTATCCGCTTATGGTGTCCTGATGTATGCCGAAAGCCTTGTTCTCCCGCTGCTGTATGGACTTTGTGATTCCCTGCAGCCGGCAGTAGGATACAATTATGGGATGA
>CAYPIB010000024.1:0-447 GCA_964410675.1 uncultured Roseburia sp. | reverse complement strand
TGAAAAATTATAAAAGAATCTATGCCATTGAACGCAGATGCTTTAGTGTGTGCGCTGCGGTTTCTATTATCATGACAGGTGTCTTGTTCTTTGCCAGAGGGACCATTGTCAGTATCTTTATAAAAGCTGATGATATAGAATTGATTACAATGTCTGTCCATGCCTTGTCTTTGTTTGCATTTACCTTCATAACAAGGTGGATACCTCTTGCAACACAGAGCTATTTAACCGCTGTTGGAAAGGCAGGCTATGCGACAATGATTGCCATATCTTTGTCACTTATAATTCCGGTTATCGTTCTTGTGTCCGTTGGATTTATGGGACTTAACGGCCTATGGCTGAACATGCCAATCACATGTCTGCTTGTTTCCGTGTTAGCTGTGATACTTTTGAGGAGAACCTATAAAAAGGAAACGGCGCAATGTGCATAAAATGGTTATTAAGGTA
>CAYPIB010000023.1:22692-28244 GCA_964410675.1 uncultured Roseburia sp. | reverse complement strand
CAGCGGGAAGATTTACATGGACGGGAAAGAGGTTCAAATCAATAATCCGTCGGAAGCTGCCAGTTTAGGCGTAACAGTTGTATATCAGGAAATGAACACAGTTGATAAAATTTCCATTGTCGATAATATTATGTTAGGCATGGAAAAGTCAAAGTGGGGATTCAATCTAATAAAAGAGAATATTACCTTTGTGCAGCCATTTCTGAATAAAGTAGGACTTAATAAAAATCCCAATACCTTAATGCAAAATCTAAGTATTGCACAAAAGCAGATGGTTATGCTGGCGAAAGCACTTGCACAAAATGCAAAGGTAATTGTACTTGATGAGCCTACGGCAATGTTAAATGATAAAGAAGTGCGGATTTTATTTGAAATTATTGAAAGCCTTATAAAAGACGGAATTACTATCATATATATTTCACACCGTATGGAAGAAATATATAAAATCGGTGATCGCATCAGCGTACTCAAAGATGGCACCTATGTAGGTACATTTATGAAAGACAGCATTACGATGGATCAGTTGATTGTGAAAATGGTAGGAAGAGAATTAAAGGATGTATATCCAGAAAAAAATAGTATTCAGTCTGAAGAAATATTGAATATTAAAAATTTAAGTAATTCTCATGTAAGCGATATTTCTTTTACCCTGCATAAAGGAGAGGTACTCGGAGTGGCGGGCTTAGTCGGATCTGGCCGAAGTGAAACATTAAGAGCAATATTTGGTGCAGATTTTAAGCAGTCAGGAGAGATTGTTTTAAAGGGAAATAAAATTAGCATAAACTCACCAAAAGATGCGATAAAATTTGGTATTGGATTTGTACCTGAGGATAGAAAAGAGCAAGGTATTATCGGATGCTTGAGTGTGAAAGAAAATATAACTTTAATTTATTCTCAAATAAAGGCAAAGCTTGGTTTTTTGCAGAACAGGGAAGAAGATTCCGTTACAAAGGAATATATAAAAAAATTAAATATTAAAACTACTGGTGCGGAACAATTAGTCGGCCGCTTAAGCGGAGGGAATGCGCAGAAAGTAGTAGTGGCCAAATGGCTTAGTATTTCTCCCTCTATTTTATTGCTGGATGAGCCTACCCAGGGAATTGATGTAGGGGCAAAGGCTGAGATATATCAACTCATTAATACATTAGCAAGAGAAGGGATTGGAGTCATCGTAGTTTCCTCAGATTTAATAGAAATTATTAATTTAAGCAACCGGATTCTTGTTATGAAGGATGGATATATTAATGGAGAACTTACCGGTGATGCTATTACAGAAGATAGAATTATGATGTATGCAATGGGGGTAGAAACGAATGAAGCAAGTTAAAATGAATGCAAGCACAATTCAGAGAATGGCAACGATGTTTATACTAATTGTTATCATGATTGCCTTATCCTGTATTAGTGATAAATATTTGAATTTCAGAAATCTTATCAATATAGTGCGGCAGGAATCCACACTTATTATTATTGCAAGCGCATCTACAATACTCATGATATCAGGCGGCATGGATTTATCTCCGGCAGGAGTCATGGCACTTACAAGTGTCGCTTTGGCAAAGCTTTGTGTGGCAGGAGTCAGCATTCCGGTGGCAATCGTCCTTTCTCTGATGATAGGGGCTTTGGCAGGTTTATTCAGCGGCGTACTGGTGGTTGTTGCTAATGTGCCGCCTATGATAGCCACTCTCGGAACCTGGTACATAACAAAGGGACTCGCATATGCCATGAGCAATAGTTATGCAATTGTACAGGGATTGCCGAACAATTTTGGCTGGGTATCCGTATATGTTGGTCCGTTCCCGTTAATGGTTATTATAGCAGCAGTGATTTTTGTAATATTCTATATTGTTTTAAACAAAACATTGCTTGGAAAGTATGCATATGCAATCGGTGGAAATAAAGAAACAGCACGCTTGTCCGGAGTAAATACAAAATCAATTCAGTGTGTTCTCTACGTCTTAACCGGGCTAATGTCTTCCATCGCAGGTGTTTTAATGTCATCCAGAATAAGCTCCGGTGATCCGAACTTAAGTACTTCAGGCATAGAATTTGAAATTATTGTCGCTATTATTTTAGGCGGTACGAGCCTTTTAGGAGGGCAAGGTTCCTTGATTGGTACTTTAATCGGTGCATTAATTTTGGGAAATCTTTCCAATGGTATGAATCTACTTGGGATAGGAACGGTTTATCAGTTCATCGTACAAGGCGGAGTATTGATTATTGCTGTTGTAGTTGACTTGTTTTTAAAAGGCAACGGTATAAAATTCAAAAAGCTCAGGAGAAGCACATGATTAAAAACAGAAAAATGAGTTGTTTCACAACAAATGGAATTGAAGAAATACCATCCTTTTGGGAAAAGGGTATACGATATTTTAAGATTGCAAGCCCGACAGGAGAAGAATTTGAATTTTGTGAAATTCTTTAAGTATTCAGCAGTTTGATATAGTATTCAGCTATATCGGGCTGCTGATTTTTATTTATAGGAGGACATTATTCTATCATTTTACTGCATTGACTGTGTAAGTAGTATATAATATATTAATAGTAATTTACTTATTAAGATAGATTAGATAAAAGTCATAATCAGAAAGGTATGAAATATGAGACATGCTCATCAAACCGGAGATAAAGAAGCAACGGCATCCACGATTATTGAACATGAAATAAAAGAGTGTATACGCCTTAATAAATATATTAGCAGTTCGGGTTTTTGTTCACGAAGGGAAGCGGACCGTTTTATCGAAAATGGCAATGTCATGATAGATGGTACGGCAGCAGAAGTAGGTATGAAAGTATTTCATAACCAGGAAGTGTTTGTAAATGGAGTTAAAATTATACCCAAACAGAAATTTGTATATATTGCCCTGCATAAACCAACTGGAATTACTTGTACGACTGATCGTAAGGATCCTGATAATATTGTAGATTATTTGAATTATAAAGAACTGCTTTTTCCAATTGGACGTTTGGATAAAGATACATCAGGGCTTATTTTAATGAGCAACGATGGGGATATTGTTAATAAAATACTTCGTTCAACATACAAACATGAAAAGGAATATATCGTAAGTGTAAATGCTGATATCACGCCTGAATTTATAAAACATATGCAAAACGGTGTCAAGATTTACAATGCGGTTACGAACAAATATCAGACAACCAAACCTTGTAAGGTAACGAAAATAAACTTAAGAACATTTAACTTGATTTTAACAGAAGGATTAAACCGCCAAATACGTAGAATGTGTACGGTATTAGGTTATCGGGTTGTTAAATTAAAAAGAATCAGGATCATGAATATTGAGCTGAAAGATTTAGAGGCAGGAGCATGGCGCTATGTTACAAAAGAGGAATTACAAATATTAAATCAATCTATTAATAGAAACGGAGGAAATTCATGAAAAACATATTGGTAGTTGTACCAATTTGCACTGGTCCGCTATATTGGATTTGAAGATAAAGGAATGCTTTTGGCGGGAGGCTGCGGAGATACGAATGGAAAACCTCGTATTAAGGAAACTCACCATCTAGATAGATGATGCTTATGATTTTGGAAAGAATATATGGAATGAAGTATGAAAATTCCAATATCAAGGATAGGATTGTTAGGAGTTTTGCAATTGCCTAATAAGATTAATTGTAGAAAGGATGTAAGATATGTTAGAAACAGAGCGAATAATTTTGCGGCCGTGGGCAGAAGGGGACGCAGAGGCTTTATACAAATATGCCAAAAATCCAGAGGTTGGTCCGATAGCAGGATGGCCCGTACATACAAGTGTGGACAACAGCCGTGAGATTATTAGAACTGTATTGTCAGAGCCGGAAACATACGCGGTTGTTTTAAAAGAAACAGGTGAGCCGATTGGTAGTATCGGTCTAATGATTGGGGAAAAAAGCAACATAGAAATAAGCGCAGATGAGGGAGAAGTTGGCTATTGGATTGGTGAGCCTTATTGGGGGCAGGGGCTAATCCCGGAAGTGGTCCGTGAGTTAATGCGATATGGATTTGAAAAATTTAATTTGAAGACAATCTGGTGCGGTTACTTTGACGGCAATATTAAGTCACAACGGGTTCAGGAGAAGTGTGGTTTTTGCTATCACCATACAGAGGCAGATAAGCCATGGCCGCTGATGAACGATGTTCGGACGGAGCATATTACTTGTATTACAAGAGAGCAATGGCTCGAAGGAGACAAATGAGACTTTTGAAGGCAATCCTTTTAACTAAAAAAGCGGATAAGATGACTGACACAAAGCGTCTGAAATTGCAGCAAGCCAGATTGCGTGAGCTTATTTCTTATGCCAAACAAAACAGTCCCTATTTTGAGCGGTTGTATGCGGATGTGGATGAAAACACTCCGCTTTTTCAATTACCGATCACAAATAAGGCTGAGATGATGGTAAATTTTGATTATTGGATGACTGACAGAGAGATTACCCGCAAAAAGGTCGATGCGTTTATGGCGGACATCAATAATGTTGGTAAAAAGATAGAAGGAAAATATTTAGTGTATTGTACCTCCGGCTCAACAGGAAATCCCTGTATTATACTTTACGATGACACAACAATTAATGTATCATCGGCAATCGGTGTGCTGCGGAGCTTTGCACGAAAACAGGATATGAAAGCATTTTTGAAGTCGGGGAGAAAGAATATGGCTCTCTTTGCAGATAACGGCTTCTATCTTGGCTGTAACTCGGTCCGGTATCAGTTAAGAAAAATGCCATGGAAGAAAAGCACGATGCGGACTTATGATGTAAGAAACACGCAAAGTGATATTTGTGCGGTACTAAATAAATATAAGCCCGCTATGATAGGTTCTTACCCTACGGCATTGGAGCTTTTAGCCGATGAACAGGAAGCAGGGAGGCTGCATATACATCCGGTCATTCTAATGACGGCAGGCGAATATTTAAGTGAGAAGGTCAGAAAACGGCTGTCCAGGGTCTTTCATTGTTATGTGCAAACCAATTATTCTTGCACTGAGGGCGGAACAGTAGCGTGTGAATGCAGCGAGCATCATTTTCATATTAATGATGATTGGGTTATTTTAGAAGCAGTCGATGAGAATAATCAGCCGGTTCCTTTCGGTACGCAATCGGCTAAGGTTTTGCTGACAAACCTGGCAAACAAAGTCTGTCCAATTATCCGCTTTGAAATTACAGACCGCATAGTCATGCACGATGAGCCGTGTGCGTGTGGAAATAATAAGCCTTGGCTAACTATTGAAGGAAGAACGGACGATATTTTAACGTTTGAAAATGACATTCGTATTGCTCCGCTTTCACTGTATGCCGTGCTGAAGGAGATACATAAGGTAAAGCAATTTCAACTCATTCAGGTGAATTCAAATCGACTGGAGCTTCGGCTGACAGCAGAGGATACTATGATGGCATTTGCAGAAGCAAAAAGGGCATTGGAAATATATCTTGGCAGAAATAGTGTGAAGGCTGAGATTGTGTTTTCCGATAAAGCTCCTGAAACCAATCCAATAAGCGGCAAATATAAACATGTTATCGCTAAAATACAAAAGATTTGAGAGAGTTCTTTC
>CAYPIB010000023.1:0-22592 GCA_964410675.1 uncultured Roseburia sp. | reverse complement strand
TATAGATAAGCAGTAATATTTTCTTCTCCATACTTGTTAAATCTTCAATTATTACTTCGTTACCTTCATTTGGAAAACAGCTTCCGCCGTGATAAACATAAAGCATGATTCAATCAGAGTTTCAGGATTGATATTTTTGTTAAGAAATCCGCTGACTCCGATTTTCTTTGCTTCATGCCGATATACTGGGAGGTCATAACCGGTAAGGAAAATTATCTTTACAGCAGGATTCGAATTCAATAATTTAGATGCTAATTCCAGACCCTGATGCTCCCATTATTCCAATAAACTCTCCTTCATGAACACTAAAATTTATATGGTCCAAACTGGGTGCTGACCTTTGTGATAAATTTTTGATACATTTTTTGCTTCTAACAGTGTACTCATAATACAAATCTCCTTTTTGTTTTTTATGTTTCTGATTATATAATTTCAGAGAAAAAGGCGAATGAGTAATTTAGGCAAAATTATTGCTATCTATATAATCGTTATTGTGTTATGGAAATTTCGCAGGAAATCCATTATAATAAGTTATAAAGAATATTAGAGTAAAATACGGAGATAAAAAAATGAATAAACAGTTTAAAAAATATCTACTTATGCTTAGTACCACAGAAATAATAATTTGTATCGTGGTAGCTTTTATTCTCATATATTTAGCACAGGATATATCATCGCATAATAAAGGAATATTGGAAATGGTTGCGATGAAAGATACAGAAGAAAACATGAGGGAAAAGGTTGAAAATTTAATCGCTCAAATTGACAATAAAAGAAATCTTACGATGGAAGAAGTAGAAAAAATTATAAATATATCGGTAGATTATTTATCACCTTTAAAAGAAGATGAAATAGATAAAAAGGTAAATAATCTTATGACCAGAATAAATCAGATGGAGTATGGTGCTCCCATTCAGTTAATTATTGCTGGTAATGATAATAAGGCAGTATTATTTTCTGATGGACTCAAAAAGAATATTGACGGTCAGCTTATTGCAGGGAAGGAACAGGAAATAGAAAAACAATCCGTATTTTTCCATACGATAGTGATAGGAGATTCAAAGCTGTTATTATTTGCGAAGCAGGATGATGTTGATGAAATAGTGAAGGACTATACTTATAAAGAAATCCATTCATATACATATGCAAACAATGAGTATTTCTGGGTAAATGAGATTGTCAATTATGAAGGTGGAAATAATTATGCTATCCGCTTAATTCATCCAAATCTTATTGAGACAGAGGGGAGTTATTTATCTACCAGTAATCAGGATATTAAAGGCGGCTTACCTTATTTAGATGAGCTAAATGGAATAAAACAAGATGGTGATATCTTTCATGAATATTATTTTAAAAATATTAATGATGATGAAGTAAATTATAAGGTATCCTATGCTAAATTATATGAGCCTTATGACTGGATTGTCGCAACTGGAAAACCTATGAATAATATTTTTACTTATACAAATGAGCTTACTGTTTATTCTACTAAAGCAGTAAATACCACAATGATAATTTGTTTAGTAATTATGCTTGTCATTTTCTTGGTTGGAGCAGCGGTTATCCTATTTAATCAAAAGGGTTATCAGAGAAAAATAGAAAAATATGTTATTAATGAAACACAAATCGATCCTTTGACAGGTGCATTTAATCGTAAGACAGCGGAATATGCACTGTCAAGTCAATTGAAGAATTTCAAGCAATATGATACTATGCCATTATTAATGATGGTGGATATTGATGATTTTAAAAAAGTAAATGATACCTTTGGACATGATGTCGGAGATTTAGTTCTTAAAAAAATGTCAGAAACCATTATTGAAAACATTCGGGATACCGATAAATTATTCCGCTGGGGCGGTGAAGAATTTATCGTACTATGCAGTGATGTTGATAAAGAGAGCCAAAAGAAATTAGCAGAAAAAATACTGAGCAGTGTACAGTCCATCGTGTTTGAAAATAATAAAGGGAATTTTAACATTACTGTTTCCATTGGCGGTTCCTATTTTAATGAAGAGGACGATACTTATTTAAAGGCATTAAAAAGAGCAGATATTGCATTATATCAATCTAAAAAGACTGGTAAAAATAAGTATACCAGCTATGAGACTGACGTATAAAAAAATGGAGGCAGCATGAACGAAAAAGAAATAGCGGAAATAGTATTTTCAAAAGATACAAAAGAAACATATGAAAAGTTTAAGAAGCTGGAATTGATATGCAATGATTCGAACGAATTGTATTTATACTATGATTTATTTTTAGAAGCACTTCACAGTAAAAATTCATGTGTTCGCGGACGTGGTTTTAAACTAATCTCAAGAAATGCAAAGTGGGACGAAGGAAATAAAATTAATAGTAATCTAGCGGTAATATTAGCTGTATTAGATGATGAAAAATCAACAGTAGTCAGACAGTGTTTGCAGGTGCTTAGTTATATTGGCGAATATAAAAAGGAACTCATTCCCGCCATAATAGAAAAGTTAGATCAAGTTAATTATTTAAAATATAAAGAAACTATGCAGGGATTGATTAAAAGAGACATAGAAAAGAATTTAGAAATATTAAAAGGTATTAAATAAAGTCCTTTTATAAATCCATTCTCGCTTTTTAAGGCTGCCGGTGTTATAATTGATATGCTTAAATAGAGTAATAAATACAGAAAGAGGGAAAAAATGAAACAAATACCATATAAGATTTACTTAGAAGAAAATGAGATACCTACAAGATGGTATAATGTACGTGCTGATATGAAGAACAAGCCGGCACCGCTATTAAATCCGGGAACGTTAAAACCAATGACGCAGGAAGAACTAGCAGTAGTTTTTTGTGATGAATTGGCAAAACAAGAGTTGAATGATACAGATGCGTATATAGATATTCCACAGGAAATACAGGATTTTTATAAGATGTATCGTCCGGCTCCATTAGTTAGGGCTTATTGTTTAGAGAAAAAGCTGGATACACCGGCTAAAATATATTATAAATTTGAAGGAAACAATACGAGCGGAAGCCATAAGTTAAATTCGGCGATTGCCCAGGCATATTATGCGAAGAAGCAAGGACTGAAGGGGGTAACGACAGAAACGGGTGCGGGCCAGTGGGGTACTGCATTATCAATGGCATGTTCCTATTTTGATTTAGATTGTCAGGTTTATATGGTTAAAGTGTCTTATGAGCAGAAGCCATTTAGACGTGAAGTTATGAGAACCTATGGTGCATCAATCACACCATCGCCTTCTAACACAACAGAGGTAGGCAGAAAGATTTTAGCAGAATTTCCGGGAACGAACGGAAGTCTTGGGTGTGCCATATCAG
The DNA here is from genome assembly GCA_964410675.1 of uncultured Roseburia sp. Taxonomy (GTDB): domain Bacteria; phylum Bacillota; class Clostridia; order Lachnospirales; family Lachnospiraceae; genus RGIG3040. The sequence goes on along the minus strand of CAYPIB010000023.1, from coordinate 19,274 downwards.
AAGCAGTGGAAGCGGCGGCTAACCAAGAAGGTTATCGTTATGTACTGGGAAGTGTTTTGTCACAGGTGCTTGTACATCAATCCATTATTGGTGAGGAAACGATGGCAGCATTAAAGAAATATGATATAAAGCCGGATATCATTATCGGATGTGCCGGCGGTGGTTCCAATTTAGGCGGTTTGATTTCCCCGTTTGCAGGTGAAATGGTAAGAGGGGAAGCGGATTACCGCATTATCGCAGTAGAGCCTGCATCCTGTCCGAGCCTTACAAGAGGTAAATATGTTTATGACTTCTGCGATACAGGAATGGTATGTCCGATGGCCAAAATGTATACGTTAGGTCATGGATTTATGCCGGCACCGAATCATTCAGGCGGACTTAGATATCATGGGATGAGTTCAGTTGTTTCACAGCTGTATAGTGATGGTTATTTGGAAGCTGTTTCAGTTCAGCAAACGGAAGTTTTCCAGGCTGCACAGCAATTTGCTAAAGTAGAAGGTATACTGCCGGCACCAGAAAGTGCTCATGCAATCAAAGTAGCAATTGATGAAGCGATGAAATGCAAGGAAACAGGCGAAGAAAAAACAATTGTATTTGGTCTGACCGGAACCGGCTATTTTGATATGACAGCCTATGAGAAATTTAATGATGGAGAAATGACAGACTATATACCGACTGAAGCGGATTTGGCAGCAGGATTTGCTGGAATACCTGCTTTTCCAGGTAATGAAATAAAATAAAAATAACATGGCCATGTAATCAAATACATGGCCATAAATTTTACTTAATTTCTTCTTCTAAATAATTGTAATATTCTAAAACATCTGATATTAATTGTTTTTGTTCAGATGTTAGTTCGTAGTCTGAAATATGATTTGTCAAGCTGTCAAAACGTATTAAGATTTCAGATGCACTTGGAATATTGGTTTCAATTAATGTAAGAATATCTCCCGTTATAGGAACATCGATTACGTCAGTTATACCGGAACCCATTATATCTAGGTTGGTTTGCTTATCAAGTGGGTTAAAGGAGATTTCTTTTAGTGTCTCATCTGTTCGTACTTTGATGCCTGAAAATCCTATACTATTTTGGCTGTTAATAGCTTCCTGAAAGCCGATTCTTAGCATCATATATTTTTGGGATTCCTTAATTCCAATGTACGGATAAAATATTAATCCCCCATTTATTGTAACATCAGGCTCAAAAAATGTAATATTTTCAACCTTGTCTTCATCTATTCTAAAGATGCCTTCGAGTTCTGCTTTGCGAGTTTCAATTGCTTGATTGATGCTGCTAAGCAGCTCTTGATATTGTGGGGTATCATTCTTTTGAATTGCACTTGATATCTTATTTTTGGCCTCCAAAAGGTTACCTTGCTCGTGTGCTGTTTTTGCTTCCTCGTATAAAGAATCAGCAGCATCGCCTGTTGATTCCGGCTGTATTTCAGTAGTATTAGTTTCTGCTTGAGGTGTTGGCGTTTTGTCTGAATCCTTTGTGATTTTAGTTGCAGAATTTAAAAATCCAATCACTGCAGATAAGAGACAGATGCCAATAAAAACAATAGCAAAGGTTTTTAGGCAGCTTCCTTTTTTAGGTGTTTGTGTTTCCATATTATCTTTTCCTCTCTTTATGTATTATCTTTATAAATATAGCAAAAGAAAAAAAGAATTTGGTATGCTTTTAGCATACAAGGAAAGGAATTCCAAACTATTGTATAAATAATTTAGCCAAAGTTGAGATAACAGCCCAAAGAACAATAGGAGCAATAAAATAAAGGAAGCAACCCAAACCGCGTATTAGAAGGTTTTTATGAGAGCATAAAGGCAAATACCGATGGATATTTCCTAAATTTGCATAAAGTACAACAGAATATGTGATATAAACGAGCTGAAAGATTCGTTCCAGAATAGACCATGGAAATAAAGCACTAGGACTAACTGAATAAGTCATGATTAAAATAATAAGACCAAATATAATGACAGTGGCTTTATATAGTTTGGAAAAATAATATCCGCTATCCTCTTTTTGATTCGGTATCGGTATCGGGCTTGCAGCACGTAGTATTTTTGTCGTCTCACTTTTTAGACATGCTACACTTTGATAACGCTGTGTCGGATCAAGCTGGATGCATTTCAAAATAACATTGCGTAAAGCTCCGGAATAAAGGTGGTCTTTCGGATGCTCTCCGGTGAGCAGGTAATTTAATAGTACACCTAGAGAATACACATCTGTACGGGCATCCGTCTGCCGAAAGCCAAATTGTTCAGGTGCAGCAAATCCAGCAGTTCCCATAATCATAGTATCCTGAGGGGTATCCGATTTATAATGTCTGGCAATGTTAAAATCAATTAATTTAACGTTGTAATTATTGTCAACCATGACATTTGTTAACTTAATATCCCGATGAATAACAGGTTCGTTCAAACTATGGAGGTGGATAAGAGCATCACAAAGCCCGTAAAATATTTTATAAGATATGGTTTCATGTAGGGCACCGCTTTTTTCAAGTAAATCAAGTAATGTGGAGCCGTTAATAAACTCCTCAATTGTTATCAGTTCTGAATCAAAAAGAAACAGGTCTTGTATTTTAGCAATACTGGAATGAGGATGCTTCATAATATTTTCAAATACATGTAAGTCAAAATAGGAATGTGACTTTTTGACGTATAATAAGCCATTTTCTGCATTTTGAACAAGAATGGCATTTTCATTGGAATCCAAAGTATGTAGTGTATGATATTGAGATAATTTATAGTCTCTTATTAACTCATCCATGATTTGGCAGTATTCCTCTCATTTGTATGATTGAACTGTATTTAATAAAATGATATCATAAAAAACAAATACGTACAATCGGAGGGTTTTATGCAAAAGATAAAGACAAATGAGCTTCTTTCTATTTTGAATAAAGTAGATAGAAAGGCTGATATTGATCAATTTGCAAGTGATTATTTACTTGATTCAAAGCTATATTCGACAACCGGATATCTACAAAAAATGCTTGAAAAATATAACATTAGCAGAAGTCAGGCGATTGAAAAATCAAATATCTCACGTACCTATGCTTATCAAATTTTTAGCGGCGAGAGAAAGCCGGGAAGGGATAAAATTATTGCCATCTGTTTAGCAATCGGGTTAACTCTTGAAGAAACACAGAGAACTTTATGCATAAGTGGACTTGGAGCACTTTATCCTAGAATAAAAAGAGATACCGTATTCATATTTGCTGTAAATAAGAAACTTTCAGTCATAGATACAAATGAGTTATTATTTGAAATAGGTGAAAAGATATTGGAGTAAGGACAGGGCATAATTGCCTAAAATAATACGACAAACAAAGGAGAAACAATTATGAAGTGGGTAGAAGCGTTTTCTAAAGAGAACAAGCCGGAGATTGAAGACATTAGCCGCTATGTCGGATGTGAATATTGGGATGAACTATATGAATTTATAGAAGATACTTACGGTATTAAACCAAGCATTGAATACAGTGGATGCTCGATACCGGGGTGGAATGTAAAATATCGCAAAAGCAGCAGGTCTTTGTGTACTTTATACCCTGAAAAGGGTCGGTTTACCTGTCTTATTTCAATCGGCAGAAAGGAAGCACCACAAACAGAATTAATGCTGACTTCCTTTAGTGAGCATTTGCAGGAGCTTTATTATAATACAAGTACTTATAATGGTTCGAGGTGGCTGATGATTCAGGTAAACTCTGAAAAAATCTTGAATGATGTTAAGGAGCTGCTGTGCCTTAGAGTGTCACCGCCAAAAAACAAATATCGAATACAATATGCTGGTAAAAATAGACTTGCATCGTGGATGGAATTAATAGAACTTGTTCGTTCAGGTTTTCCGGGACTTGAGACTGATGAACTGGTTGAAGGATACCGTAAGACGGTTATTAAAAATATCGAAAGAAAAAGTGCGGTTTGTGCACTGGATGGAAATAAAGTGATAGGGGTTCTTTTATTTTCGACAAATAACAATATGCTTAGCTTCCTGGCAGTACATCCGGAATACCGGAGAAAGCGTATTGCAACAAACATGGTTAAAAAAATGTTAGATAGGCTTGACAGTACAAAGGAAATTTTTGTTGATACATATGGCGAAGGTGATTCGCATGGAATTGTGGCCAGAGCCTTTTATAAAAAATTGGGCTTTAAAGAAGGTGAACTTGTGCCTTGGAGGGCAGGGGAAATCCATTCAGAGTATCCACAGCAAAGATTTAAATTAGACGTAAATTTATATAATGAGTAGCATAATATTATTATGAAAATACTTTGATTTAGCATTATAAAGTTAATATCGAATCATCGAATTTTAGTGGTAAAACTATAGGAAATATGGTAAAGTAAATGTAAAAGAAGAGTAAATAAATAGTTTATCCAGACATTACTTAATGACAAAAGATGGAGGCACTAATATGACTAGAATCCAAAAGGAAAAACACAAAACTCCAAAGGCAAAAAAGAGAGTGATTGGCATCGGAATTAAAATTTACGGTGTGGTTTCAGGAGCTATGCTGATTGCTATGTTTGGTATGTTTTACCTGGCTTATACTCTCGCCAATATTAGCGAGGTAAGTGAGGAAATTATCAATAATGAGGTAGCGGATGTAAGCCTAATTTCTGAAGTGGCTAATGAATTCAGTAATATGAACAGTCAGGTATTGACACACGTAATAGCACAAAAAAAATATCGAATGGACATATACGAAGCCGAGATTGCTGAAAACTTTGAAATTCTAGATCAAAAGATTGTTAATCTTGATAGCAGGCTGGCGGAGGAGGATCCAAGAAAACAAGTGTTTCAAAATTTCCAGGCCGATTACGTCAGATACAAAAAAACAGTTGAAAAACTGTTAGTAACAAGTCGCGCAAATAAGAACCAAGCATCAGTTGCGGTAACAACAACATTTGCTATTTTTAATGAAAATTCAGAAGAGTATATTAACGAAATGATGGAAATTTCTACAGCAAATATGGAAATTGCCAAAAATAAGATGGAGAAATATAAGTCTGGAATTCCTTTTACAATTGGGATTGCGTGTTTATTGTTACTTATTGCAGTAATCGGGATCGTACAAATTATGAGAAAAGCTGTCTTAAAACCAATTTTAGGAGCGACAAGACAGATTAGTAAAATTATGAATTCCATTGAGGAAGGCAAGGGTGATTTAACACCTAGAATAAAAGTATACAGCAATGATGAGATTGGACGGCTTTCAGAAGGAATTAATGGCTTTTTGGATTTATTGCAGGAGATTATATCCGGTATTTCCATGTCTTGCGAGGAATTAACAACACGTCAGCAAGTAGTATATACAAATGTAAATAAAGCCAGCATGGGTGCTGACGACACTTCTATTACGATGGAAGAACTGGCGGCTGGCGTAAAAGAGGTTGCAGACGGTGTTGAAGATATCAATAAAGAAAACAACAAGGTAGAGGATGCAGTTATCGGCATGGCAAAACAGGCTGATGATGGTGCGGAATATGCTGGCGGCATTAAAGAAAGAGCACAGCAGCTGGATACACAGGCAAAGGATAGTAAGACAGAGGTACGGAGAATCGTAAGTGATATTGACAGTGCGATTACGCAGTCTTTGAAAAAGGGCAGAGAGGTCAGCAAGATTACAAAACTGACAGATGATATTCTGGGCATTGCTCAAAAGACAAACCTTTTGGCATTGAATGCTTCGATTGAAGCAGCCAGAGCCGGCGAGGCAGGCAGAGGATTTTCGGTTGTTGCTGAGGAAATCAGAATACTTGCTGATAACTCTAAAATAGCAGCGGGTAACATTCAGTCCATTAGTGCTGAGGTTATCATGAGTGTAGAAGAACTATCAGAAAATGCAAGTCAGCTTTTAGAGTTTGTTAATAAGCGAGTGCTGGCTGATTATGATAATCTTGAAGCAACCGGCCAGCAGTATTATGAGGATGCAGAGACAATTAATCAAATGCTTTATCAAATGTCTCTTACAGCTGAAAAACTGGCAATTTTTACAGAAAGGGTTACGGGAACAAATCAGGGCATTACATTAACGGTAAGACAAAGTAATGAAAGTATTGAAAATGTAGTGCAAAATACATCTAACTTAGTCGTGGAAATGAGAGAAGTATTGGCAGCATCGGATGAGGTAAATACGGTTGTAGAAAAGCTTCGTAATCATATTAGCTGCTTTGCATTAGAGGAATCCCATTTTAATATAGAGGAAAATTAGACCAGACAGCGGACAGGTGAGGTAAGTAATGGAAAATCAGCATAAACGGCGAGTTCGCTATAAAGGAACGCATCCGAAAAGATATGAGGAGAAGTATAAAGAATTGCAGCCGGAAAAATATCCGGAGACGGTAGCTAAGGTAATTAGTAAGGGCAGCACACCGGTTGGTATGCACATATCGATATGTGTGAATGAGATACTTGATTTTTTACAAATTAAGCCGGGTCAGACCGGACTTGATGCAACGTTAGGTTATGGCGGTCATACGTTAGAAATGTTAAAATGCCTGCAGTCTAAGGGGCATATGTATGCACTTGATGTGGATTCGGTAGAATTAGCCAAAACAAAAGAGAGACTAACAGGGCTTGGTTACGGTTCTGATATTCTAACAACGAAGCAATTAAACTTTGCTGACATAGACAAGGTGGCAGAAGAGGCTGGGAGGTTTGATTTTGTTCTGGCTGATTTGGGTGTTTCTTCGATGCAGATTGATAATCCGGAAAGAGGTTTTTCATTTAAAAAGGATGGACCATTGGACTTAAGGCTGAATCCTGAAAAGGGCATTTCGGCAGCAGAACGTTTAAGAAGGATTACACCGGAAGAATTGGAAGGAATGTTAATCGAAAATTCAGATGAGCCTTATGCTGCTGTTATTTCAAAGGCAATTGTTTCACAAATCAGAAAGGGAACAAATATTTCAACAACAACAAAGCTTAGGGAAATTATTGAAGAGGCACTTTATTTTATTCCAAATGCCAAGAGAAAAGAAGAAACTAAAAAATCTTGTCAAAGAACATTTCAGGCACTAAGAATTGATGTAAACAGTGAATTTGAAGTTCTATATGATTTCTTGGAAAAACTGCCGGACGTATTGAAAGCGGGGGGACGAGCAGCAATACTGACATTTCACTCGGGAGAAGATCGAATTGTAAAAAAAGCATTTAAGCAGCTGCACAAGCAAGGTATATACAAAGAGATATCAACAGAGGTGATTCGTCCCTCATTGGAGGAATGTAATATAAATAGTCGTGCCCGTTCTGCTAAAATGCGATGGGCCATAAAAGCTTAATCAAAAACAAATCCCAGTACGTGATTGTATGGGATTTGTTTTTTATTAATTACAGATTAGAAGTGTAAAACCGGGACATAGATCGTCACATTTTAAACAGTTTAAAACTCGGATTGTATCAGCGGTTGTGTGATGATTTTCAGCAATGCTTTCTAACGTATCGCCACATTTTACTATATAAGTACAGCAAGAGGTAGTAAAGCCCATAGTAGTTTTGGTACTGGGAATTTGTAAGACCTGCCCAACATCAATCACATCACCGGTTAAGTTATTTAATGATTTAATCGCGTCAATAGTAGTATGAAATCTTTGAGCAAGGAGCCAAAGTGTATCGCCCGGGCGTACAGTATAAGAAAATCCGGGAGGAGTAGTTTCGGTATTTGGAATTTTTAACACCTGCCCGATTTCAATCACATCACCGGTAAGATTATTTAGTGTTTTGATTGCATTAATAGTAGTATTAAATTTTTTTGCCAAAAGCCATAAAGAGTCACCGGACTGGACAACATATTCGATTACACCGGTACCGGGGGCATTTTCTTTAATTCCCCAATAAATATCATAAAGTGCATCCCAAGTGGCAGGACCAACGATTCCGTCGGCACTGAGGCCCATCATCTGTTGAAAGGCAATGACTGCTTGATAAGTCTGATTATCAAAAATACCGTTTTGCATAAGCTGAGGAATTGTCGGATAATATTCACTGATAAAGCTTATCATATACTGCAGTGTGACAACATCAATTCCCCTTGTACCCCATTTTAAAACAATATTCGGAGGTACAGTTCCAATGCCCAGGGCGGAACCTTCACTTGTCAGTTCTGCCAGCTTTGCAACGGCAGTATAAATATTTGAAATTTTATTCCATGTAGCCTTTCCGACAATGCCGTCAGAAGTGAGATTAAAAATACTTTGAAATTTTTTCACAGCTGCCTGTGTACTGGAACCAAATACTCCCGGTTGGTCTGTAATCGGGGGAATAGCGGGATAATTGCGCCGGATTCGATTTAAATATGTTTGTATTGTCTGCACATCAAGTCCCGTACTGCCAAACCTAAGTGCAGTGCCCGGATAGGATACTATTACATCAGTTATGACATCGGTTTCGGCGATTTCGATATCGGACGGATAATAGTTGCGAAGAATTTGAATTGACGTTAGTCCTTGCTCGGCTAAGGTTACCGTTCCCCACTGGGACATTCCGGAACAGCTTACCGTTGTACCATTGCAGAAGGAGGTAAAATAAGGAGCAATATGTCCTTCTCTTATTACATATTGATTAAAAATATTATCGACAATTTTGCTGATTGATTCGTAGATGGTCCGTCCATACACAAAATACTGATCATATGCAGTGCTGTTTGTAATGTCAAAATTGTACCCTCGGCTGCGATACCATTCTGTAAATACACGGTTTAGTGCAAAGGTAATAATTGCATAAATGTTTGCCTCCAGTGAAGACTTTGGCCATGTTGGATATATTTCGCTGCTGGCGACATTTTTGACATAATCAGGAAAGGATACCTGAACATTAACGGCTGATGCAGCAGGTCTGCCAAGATGCACAGTAATCGGATTTGGAATCGTTACTTGGCGTAATATAGACGGCTCAATGATAGGGCCTACCTGTTCGCGCGGCTCCCTCATTTCTACCGCATGTTTGCCAAGGAATATTTCATCATTGACCGGAATATTCTGCGCTTGCAGCATGGGAACGAGTGCAGCCGGCTGAAATGCAGTTTCACCGTCGAATATATGCACCCCATAAATAAACAAGCGGTTAAAGCCTTCTGCCTCCGCTTCTAAATCATAAATAGTATAAGGCATCCCGGTATAATCTTTTTTTAGTGAAAGGCTTCGGTCAACCGCTTTTAATGTTACTGCATTTGTATCACCATTTTCATCTGTTATTAACTGATAGAGTATATTTCCGTTATAATCTCTAATTGTTATTTTTACCCCGCTTAGAGGGACTGCATTTTCTGCAGTACGAGCTTGGATAATCAAATTACCTGATCCCATATTATTTCGCTCCTGTTATCATCTCGTCATAGTTTTACATAAATACGGCGAGATATGCTTTTTATCATTATAATATTCATAGATAAATTAAAATATGACTAAACAGATAATTTCTCACAAACAGACACTTAGTTCTTTTACAATACAAAATTGAACAATACGCACAAATTAAATTGACATTTGATTAAATATTTGGTAATATATAGTAAGGGATAAATAATAATATAAGACAATAAAATGGTTTTTTTGCGAAAACTTTTTGTTTTATATTATTTTTTTATTTCTAAAAATATAAGGAGGTTTACATAAAATATTGTTGTAATGTCATAGTAACTGTAAGAACAGCTTTTAATATTAACTAGAAAGAGTAAAGGGGACATAATTATGAAGACAAAAAAAGATAAAGGCTTTGCAAAGAAAATAGTTACCTTATCAATTATACAATTTATTATAGTAGCAGCGGTAGTTATAGTAATCACATGTTTAAATATGATAGCAGGTATGAGAGCACAGGCGATAAGCGGACTCGAAAGTATGGCACAGAGTATTCAGATTGCTTTTAACAACTTGGATCAAGGAGATTATTATTTAAATGATGATAATCAGTTAATGAAAGGAAGTCTGAACTTAAATGAACAGGGGGAATTGCTTGATACCTTTGCAAAAGCTTCGGAAAAGGCGATTACATATTTTTATGGTGATGTCAGAATGATGACAACAATATTAGACGAGAGTACGGGAGAAAGAATGATTGGTACTAAGGCAAGTGAAAAAGTAGTAGAGCAAGTAATAAACGGTGGTAATGAATATGAAGATTACAAATTAGTCATCAATAATAAACCATATTATGCTTATTATATGCCGCTAAAAAATACCGATGGAAAAGTAATTGGAATGCTTTTTATTGGCCAGGAGAGCAGTGAAATTAATGCCTTTATTACAGAAAAAATAAAAAGTTCTATCATTACCACACTAATACTGATTGTTTTTTGTTGTATTATCAGTGTTCTTATTATTAAAATATTCACAAATGGATTATTAGAAGTTAAAAATATATTAGTGCAGTTAGAAAAAGGTAATTTAAATGTTGCGATAAGTGAAAAACTTAAAAATTACAATGATGAAATTGGCGGAATAGCCAGAGCAACGGATAGTGTAATCCGTCGCTTTCAATCGGTTATTACTTCGATTAATGATACATGTGTCATACTTTTGAATGAAGGCGGGAGAATGGAAGAAATGGCTGGAAGCTCAAGCAGAAATGCGGAGAATATTAATCATGCCGTTGGTGAGATTGCCAAGGGAGCTTCCACACAGGCTGTTGATGTGGAGACTGCCACGAGTGATGTTATGGCAATGGGTGATTTAATTGAAAGTATAACAAAGAGCATCGATACACTACATTCTGTCACGGGTGATGTGCTTGCGGCTGAAGTAGAAGCAGGTAATAACATGGTAAGATTATCAGAATCAAACAGCAGGACAACGGAGGCAATCAGAAAAGTAGCTTCTAATATACAAAAAACAGATGATTCGGTACAGAAAATTGAGACAGCACTTAATTTAATTACTTCAATTGCAAAGCAGACCAATTTATTATCGTTAAATGCTTCCATTGAAGCAGCCAGGGCAGGAGAATCAGGAAGGGGATTTAGTGTCGTAGCATCAGAAATTCAAAAATTAGCAGAGGAATCCAATGCATCGGCACAACAAATCGGCGAAATTATTCAGAGCCTGGCAGAGAATTCAACGACATCAATTCAAATTATGGATGAAGTAAGAAAGAATGTAAGAGAACAGGAAGAAAATCTAAGTGACACAAAAGATAAGATGGAGAGAGTGGGAGAAGGAATAAAGCAATGTAATCAAGAAGCAAAAAGCATTTTTAACGAAGCAGAAGAATGCAATGGAGCAAGAATTAAAGTACAGGATATTATTCAGAACTTATCAGCTTTATCCGAAGAAAATGCTGCGGCATCAGAAGAAACGATGGCATCCATGAATGAATTATCAGATGCGATTGGATTTGTAGCTGATGTTTCAAAGGTAATGCAGCAGAAGGAAGGGGATTTAAGCAATGAAGTTCAGTTCTTTACTGTTTCATAATAAATTTATATTCATGAAAAATGTATGAAATTTAAAATAAGACTAGGAAAAAAGTCATATGTTTGATAGAATGAGTTTATAGTACTTAAGGGCGATACATATACACTGCGCACCGTTGAATTTCAAGACATCATATGTTAGACATAAGAGATTAGAAAATAGTAAAGACGCTAGGCAATATAGGCTATACCTACAAGTACAAGGTTAATAGGAAGTATGGACAATAAATAGGTCATACTATTTTAAAAATGTGCGAGGTGAACTAATATGGTTAAGGCAAATTTTATATTTTCTGCTGAGCTCAAAGTGAAGGTTGTTTTAGAATTAATTAAGAATGAAAGAAATATTATCGAGATTGCGGAAGAATTTAATGTTCAACAACAATTAATGTTAAAGTGGAAAGAATCATTTTTAGAAATGACAGCACTCGTTTTGGATCAGAGTAACAAACAAGATACAGAAAAAAAGCTTAAGATGCTATTAAAGCAAAACGACTATGATTGCAGTGAAGAAATCTATTGGAATGAGGCATTGCTTTCATGTATCAGAACTCTTTCGGAAATAGAAAATTTAAAGCCAGCAATGGAAAAACTGCTGGAAGTTGTATGTAAATATCATAACGCGGACCGCGGTTATATATTTGAATGCAATGATTATGATAAACTAATAAGCAACACGTATGAATGGTGCCGGGAAGGGGTTACAGCTGAGATTGATGAACTCCAAAATTTACCAATCAAAGCAGTAGAGAAATGGATTACAAATTTTGAAGAAACAGGCAGTATGGCAGCTCCATTCATGAAGGATGGTGTTATCCGGGGATTCATAGGATTTGATAATCCCAAAGAGGAAATAGATAATTATTCTCTTTTGTCTGTTGTTACTTATTTTGTAATCAATAATATTCAAAAACGTCGGATGAATTCGGAATTAGAGGTTTTTAGCTATGTAGATGCCCTAACCCAATTATATAACCGTAATAAATACACAAAAGATTTAGAGCAGATGGAGAAGCAGCACCCTCAGACTCTCGGCGTCGTTTACATTGATTTAAATGGGCTAAAAGTTGCAAATAATAAATATGGATATAGTTATGGTGATTATTTATTGAAGCAGATGGCCAACGTACTGAAACATATTTTCGGGAACAATGTTTATCGGATTGGCGGAGATGAATTTGTTGTTTTAAGCAGTGATATTACAAAGGATATTTTTGATGAAAATGTGCTTAAGCTGCGAAATGCTGTATCAGAGGGAAAAGAACTTTCTGCATCAATTGGCATGACATGGGAAGATAAAAATTTTAGAATAAAAGACATTATAAAGCATGCAGATGATTTAATGTATGCGAACAAACAGCACTATTATGAAAAAATCCATGTTATGGATTACAATCACAACTCATCCTTAGCCAAACAGCTTATAAAGGATTTGGCCAAGGGAAGATATATTGTACATTTACAGCCTAAAATAAGCTTGGACAATGGTGAATTATCAGGAGCAGAAGCATTAATACGAGGGATAGATAAGGAAGGAAATCTTGTTTTTCCAGACTGTTTTATTCCAGTATATGAATCACATGGCATTATTCGCCACATTGACTTTTTTGTTTTAGAATCGGTCTGTCAATTAATCAATCATTTAAAAAAAGAGGACAGGGAAATAGGTAATATTTCCGTGAATTTCTCTAGAACAACTCTTTTAGAATATGAAGTTGTAAATCGTATGTTGGATATTTGTGAAGAGAATAGAGTCAATCCTGCCAGTATTACAATTGAAATAACAGAAACTGCAGCAAAGCTTCAACGGGATGAACTTATTACTTTGGTTGATGAAATAAAGCAGGCTGGTTTTAGTGTTTCTCTGGATGATTATGGTTCTGAGTATTCTAATATGAGTATACTAACGAATATCGGATTTGATGAAATCAAATTAGACAAGAGTATTGTCAATGAATTAACGATAAATGAAAAGACAAGAACGATTACACAGTATACAGTTAAAATGCTCAAAGAGTTAAAAATGGACCGAGTAGTTGCAGAAGGTATCGAAACAATAGAGGAATTAAGTATTGTTAAACAGTATGGCTGCGATTATGGTCAAGGATATCATTTCTCGCGTCCGATTTCAGTAGAACAGTTCATACATAAATATTTTGAAATAGCATAATAATTAGGATATAAAGAGAAGTTGATGATGGATGATAAAATCAACTTCTCTTTTTTGTTGCTTTATGGTTGATTTTATTTACTAATAATTACTACAAATCCATTGTATCAATATGAATTTATGATAAAATTAAAATAAATAATGCTTTATGGAGGATGTTCAAAATGTTAATTATAAAAAATTTAACTAAAATATACAAAAATGGAAAAGCAGCAGTGGATAATTTATCACTGGAAGTAGAAGCGGGTGATATTTATGGCTTTATTGGACACAATGGTGCAGGAAAAAGTACAACGATAAAATCAATTGTCGGCGTGCAGGATTTTAATAGTGGAGAAATTCTAATTAATGGCCACAATATTCAAAAGGACCCGGTTGCCTGCAAGCAGCTTCTTGCTTATATACCTGACAATCCGGATTTGTATGAGCACTTGACGGGAATCGGCTATTTGAATTTTATCGGTGATATTTTTGCAGTATCAGAACAGCAAAGAGAAGAGCGGATAAAGAAGTATGCAGATGCTCTTGAAATTACTGAGGCGCTTTCCGATGTGATTTCTTCTTATTCACACGGCATGAAGCAGAAGCTTGCGATTATTTCTGCACTGCTTCATCAACCAAAGCTTTTAGTGTTAGATGAGCCCTTTGTCGGCTTAGACCCAAAGGCTTCGATTACACTGAGAGAAATTATGCGTGAGCTCTGTGCCGGGGGAAGTGCGATTTTCTTTTCCACACATGTACTTGAGGTAGCAGAGAAGTTCTGTAATAAAATTGCGATTATTCGAGACGGAAAACTTTTATGCAGTGGATTTATGCATGAGCTCCTGGCGGATAAATCTCTGGAAGCCTTATTTATGGAGGGCATTGCTAAATGAAATCATTATATCTTTTAGTTAAAACAGGCTTATTAAATCAATGGAAGCTAAATGAGCTAAAAAACGTGAAGAATAAAAGAAAAAAAAGAAATCTAATTTTAATGATGGTTGTTATTGCATTTTTAGGCATTGTCATAATCAGTTATGCTGCAGGGTCTGCCTATGGACTTATTTATATGAAGATGGCCAGGCTGATTCCGTCAGCAGCATTGACAGCTGTTGCTCTTTTAACCTTTTTGTTTACTATCGTTAAAACAAATGGTATTTTATTTGGCTATAAGGACTATTCGATGCTTGCGGCATTGCCTGTGAAAACGAGTACATTGGCAGCCTCTCGTTTTATGCAGTTATATTTCACTAACTTATTGATTAGTATTTTAATTATGCTGCCGATGGGTATTGTTTACGGTGTTTTTGAAAGTGAAGACGTTTTATTTTATCTGATGTGGCTGATTAGTATGTTTGCGGCTCCGTTAGTTCCGACTACGCTTGCGACACTGCTTGGTGTGCTCATTATGGCAGCAGCATCTAAAATGAAGCACTCTAATGCCATCGGTGCTCTGCTTTCTATCTGCCTTTTCATTGGTATTATGATCGGAAGTATGAGTCTTGGCTCGCTGCAAAATTTAAGTATAGGGGAATTTTCTCAAATATTGACATTAGCAGAAGATTCCTTATTCCAGGCATATCCGGTCACCAAATTATTTCAAGCGGCAATTGTAGAGCATAACGGGTTTGCCTTTGCTATTTTTATTTTTGGTTCTTATTTATGGTATCGTCTTTTTATTATATTAACGGCTTTAAAATATCAAAGTATTCAATCAGCGCTCACTTCTCATAGTAAAAGTAAAGGAGTAAGGGGAGAACTTAATTTTCGGGCAAGAACTAAGCTGCAGACTTTAGTAAGCAAGGAATGGAAGAAGTTTTTATCATCTAATATTTATTTGCTTAATATGGGAATGGGAGTGATTATGGTACTTCTTCTTGCAGTTGCACTTGTTCTAGTTCCGGAACAAAGCATGAATAAAATATTAGAAGAAAGCCAAATTTATATGGATATTAAGCAAGTAATTGCGATATTCGGACCGTTTTTAATCGCTGGGGTTTTAGGTATGAGCTCGACAGCATGCTGCTCACTTTCGCTGGAGGGAAGTAACATTCAACAGCTAAAGGCACTTCCTTTAAAGCCAATCGAAATTTATCAAAGCAAGATAATAATGAACATAATGCTCGTTGTACCGGTGTCTCTGCTGGCATCCTTGCTGCTTGCAATTAAGTTTGGTACCGATTTTATTAGTGTTATTAATATATTTTTGCTGCCGCTTGTATTTTCAGTATTTACATCTTTATGGGGTATGTTTGCCAATATCCGGTTTCCCAATTTTGATTGGGATAATGAAGTGATAGTTGTTAAGCAGAGTGCGGCTTCTTTAATGGGGCTGCTTGGCGGAATGGTACTGGCACTGGTGGGCGGCACGATAACGGGTTTTGCACCGAAACACTTAACATCAATTATTACTTGGATTATCATGGCAGGTATTGCAGGACTTTGCATAATATTATATGATAAAATAAAAAAGAGTCCATTACCGGAATCGGAAAATTAAGAGGATTTCAATGACTGATATTTTATTAATCGAAGATAATAAAGAATTAGAAAAGGAAATATCCCTGTCTTTAGAAAGATGGGGATTTTCTACAAAAACAATTGAGGATTTTTCTAATATTGTACAAGAGGTAATAGAAAAAGAGCCCAAATTAATTATTTTAGATATTAACCTGCCTTTTTTTGACGGATATTATTTTTGTGAAAAAATAAGAGAGGTTTCTAAAGTGCCGATTATATTTTTATCCTCAAGGGATTCAAATATGGACATTATTATGGGGATTAACAAGGGCGGTGATGATTATATTATTAAGCCGTTTTCCATGGAAGTGTTAGTGAGTAAAATTAATGCTCTTTTGCGCCGGGCCTATGATTATATCAGCTCTGATTCGCTGCTGTATTTTAAAGAGGCAGTTGTAGATTGTGAGAAATGTGAACTGCATTATAAAAAGGAGATAGTTGAACTGACAAAAAACGAGATGAAGATTTTATCCCTACTCATTAAAAATAAAGAAAAGATAGTTTCGAGAGATAAATTAATGATGAGTCTTTGGAATGATGATGAATTTGTCAGTGACAATACGTTGACGGTTAATATTACGAGACTGAGAAGTAAAATCAAGGAGATAGGCCTTGGAGATGTAATTAAAACAAAGAAGGGGATAGGGTATACCATTTCATGAAGATAAAAAAATTTATAATGGAAGAAAAAATAAGTATCCTTGTGAGTATTGCTGTCTTCGGAGTCGTGAATATTTATTTAGCAATGGAATATTCCTTTCGTGCTTTAATTGGTGATATTTTATATCTTGATTTAATCCTATTGATTCTATATACCATTGCGTTTTTAGCAAAATTCAAAGGATGGCAGGAAAGATACTCAGCATTATATGAGAGTGTAATAAAACAGGAAGAAATTACGGCAGAAGAAATTCGGTCAAAATATATGTCCGAAGAAATTATGTCTTATATGGCGGCTAAAAGTGAGCAGAAGCTATCGCATATTATGAAAATGTATGAAGGCAGATTAAGAGATGTAGAAGAATATATATCAAAATGGGTTCATGAAATCAAGCTGCCTATTAGTGCGCTTACTATTATTTTAGAACGAATAGAAGATGAGAAATTGGAAAGCAGTATTAAAAATGAAACAGAGAAAATAAACTTTCTGGTGAATTCTGTGATGTATGGGAGCAGGGCAACTGCAGCATCAGAGAATATTTTTATTTTAGAGGAAAGGCTTGATTTAATTGTAAAGAGTGCCGTTAAAAATCATATGTTTTTTCTGATCAAAAACAATATTGAGATAAGTCTAGAAAATTTGAACTTTTTAGTTTATACGGATAAAAAGTGGATGATCTATATATTAGACCAAATCATAAATAATGCGATAAAGTATGCAAAACCTAATGCAAAAATATGTTTTTATGCAGAGAAACATAAACAGGAAATTATATTGTATGTTAAAGATAATGGTATTGGCATCGCACCGGAGGATAGAGAAAGAATTTTCCAGAAAGGATTTACCGGAAGCAATGGAAGAAATACGGTATATAAATCAACCGGAATGGGACTATACTTTTCCAAAAAGATATGTGAAAAGCTAGGTCACCAAATTGTTGTTGAATCAGTAAAGGATCAGTATACAATGTTTCAAATTCATTTTAAAAGAATTTCAGATTACCTCAATGTTTCAAAAATGTAACATTAAAAAGCATAATGTAATGTTAAGTGAAGGATTTAAAAGCATTTTACAATTAGAATAGGGATAGCTGCTAGTTGTGAGGAGCTGATGTTACTTAAAATTTGGAGGTATGAAAAATGGAAGAAATATTAACGATGAATAATTTATGCAAGGAGTATGGAATCAAAGGCTTTCGGACAAGAGTGTTAAATGATGTTTCGTTTACGGTCAATCGCGGAGAGTTTATATCAATTATGGGTCCTTCCGGCTCAGGCAAAACAACACTGTTAAATTTATTGTCAACACTGGATAAGCCTAGCTATGGTGAGGTCTATTTAGACGGCGTTGATATTACAAAGCTAAAAAACAAAGAATTAACTCAGGTGCGTAAAAATAAAATCGGATTTATTTTTCAGGATTATAATTTGCTGGATAATATGAATCTAATGGATAATATCGCCCTGCCGCTTGCACTTGGCAGAAAAAAAACTGATGATATTGAAAACAAAGTAATAGAGATGGCGGGCATTTTTGGTTTGACAGGGCATTTGAAACAGTATCCGTATGAATTATCAGGAGGAGAAAAGCAAAGAGGTGCCGCTGCCAGATCCCTGATCACGAACCCTAATGTAATCTTTGCGGATGAGCCAACCGGTGCCTTAGACTCAAAGTCATCGGCAGATTTATTAGAATGCTTACTGAAGGTAAATAAAGAAAATGGTGCAACGATTATTATGGTTACACATGATGCGTTTACTGCAAG
This sequence comes from uncultured Roseburia sp., assembly GCA_964410675.1. Lineage (GTDB taxonomy): Bacteria > Bacillota > Clostridia > Lachnospirales > Lachnospiraceae > RGIG3040. The sequence continues at coordinate 753 of CAYPIB010000023.1, read as the reverse complement.
CTATTCCCAAAAGGTATATTTATTAAGTGATGGAGAAATTAAGTGCCAGATTAATAAAGGAACTGACCGCAAAGCGTTTTATGGTAAAATCATTGATTTAATGGCATCGATGGGAGGTGCCGGAGCATGAGTGTATTTTCCATTGCATTTCAAAATTTCAAAAACAATGTAAAGATATATACGATGTTTTTTATTTCCATGGTTTTTTCAGTTATTATATTAAGTAATTTTTTAATCTTAATGGATGGTGATATTTTAGCATATTTAGGGGAATTAAATAGTAAGTATATGAAGATTATTTTACAAGCAGTAAGTGTAGTTTTAATAATTTTTATTTTCTTTTTTATTTGGTATTCTTCGAATTTTTTACTTAAAAACAGAAAAAAAGAAATTGGCATTTATACATTTATGGGAGTTGAAATGAGTGCCATAGGTAGAATTTATTTCGTGGAAATGATGCTCATAGGTGTCAGTTCTTGCTTTTTGGGGGTGTCACTTGGCGTTTTATTTTCCAAGCTTTTTCAGACAATAGTTTTTTATTTAGCGGATTTTGACATTGATGTTAAATTTAATGTTGCACCAATTTCCATTATTAAAACAATGCTTATTTTTTTAGTCATCTTTCTGCTTATGAGTATCAAAGGGTTACTTAATATTGCAGGAAGCAAAGTTATAGATCTGTTAAATGACAGCAGAAAAACGGAGAAAATGCCTAAAATAAATGCCTTTACTTTCCTTGTGGCAATTGTTTCA
>CAYPIB010000022.1:23478-28291 GCA_964410675.1 uncultured Roseburia sp. | reverse complement strand
TTTTAAGACTTACTGAGAAGGGTATAAAAACAAACAACGAACATGTAAATTATGAAAATATTATTTTAGATAGTTTGGCTGGTTTGTGGAAGCAGCCTAATAAAGAAAAATTAGTTGAATTATTGCAATGCAGAGAGGTGTTAAAATGAAGCATAATTTTAAAGTGTTTGGAAAAGAACCAATAGGTATTGTTGTAGAAATGGGGCTTGGTTCCTGCTTGAGTGAGTGGATACCTATGGCTAAATTATTACAAGGTGAATGTGGTGTTCTATTATATGAAAGAGCAGGAATTAATAAAAGTTATCCCTCTGATAATGAAAGAACTCCTTATAATATTGCAAATGAATTATTTGAATTATTAAAGCAGATACATCATATGGAAAAAATTATTATAGTTTCTCATTCGCAGGGGGGACTGTATGCTCAACAATTTTGCAGATTGTTCCCTTATTTAGTAAAGGGGGTTATATTTATAGATCCTTTATCACCACGAGATATTGAATTTAAAAAAGTTTTGACAGAAAAGGAATATCAAAAATCAGGAGTCGACAAAAGTTCAAATTTTAAAATAATGAGGTTGTTGGCTAAACTTAAATTGGGATGTATATCAAAATATTTCATGAAAAACGCTCCGCCATTTTATTACTATAAGAATTTTTCTAAAAACGAAACAGAAGATATATTAAATAGCGTTACTAAAGTACCGCATGCTTCAACTGCCATAGAGGAATATACGAAAGCACATGACATGGAAAATATTAAAGCATTGTTAGGTAAAGACAATTTTCCTAATATACCTCTTGTTTTGGTAACACATTCCTCAGAACTTGCAGTTGAGGAAAGTATGCAATTCGGTAGTAACAGCAAATCATTTGCGGAAAAAGTTGAAGTTATGTGGCAGGAATTGATGAAGGATTATTTGAATTATTCTGAAAAATCGATTTGGATTCAAGCAAAAAAAAGCACACACTATATTCATTTACAAGAACCAGAACTAATTGTCAGGTTAATAAAAGAGGAATTAAATCTTCCTTTACATTCAATAGAATTATGCTATAATGAAGATAGAAATAGGAGCAACCGCCCACAAAGTGGTTAGTCTCATCTGAGTTAAAAACTACCCTGAACCCGCAAAGTCACAGGGTAGTTTTTATTTACGCTTGTTGTTCCTATCTATATAGGCAAGCAGTGCTACGATTAACATTCCAAACGCTATCATTAACGATATTGCTTCGTATGTACTCATCTGCACCACCTCCCTTCTTTTGTAAGTTGGGAGGCTACCACCCTGTACACGATTACTCCATGAATATATATTACCATTGCTAAGATATAAATACAATTGATAATGCTTATGGATTTATTGTTACGAATTTGTTGTCAAAGTTACAATAAAGCGTCTTTCTCTGCTATTTAATTATTTGATTGACAATAAAAAAGATGCACGCTATAATGATGTTCAATTAATAAATTAAACCGATGATTAAGAAGAGTAAGTATGAGTCGTGAATTTACAGAGAGCTGCGGTGCTGAGAAGCAGTGATTTACTTTTTACTGAATGGTCTTATGAGGGCAGCCCGAAATTTATAGTAGGCGCTGACGGAAATCCTAACCGTTATAATGGAAGCATATGTTTGTATGTGATAATCTTAGTTCATTGGTGGCTAAAGTAAGACGTAAGTTCTTATCCTATGTGGTAAGGGCTTTTTTTGTTACAAAAAATGAGTAAAAAGACTATATCATACAAGCGTTTTTACTAGGAGCTTGTTAAAATTAAACTTAGAAACAATTGAAAAAGCAGGAGGATTTATTATGAAAGATTTGAAATTAGCATTGAAAAAGAGTGGTATTTGTTCTTCGTTTAAAATTAGGGACCTTGAGGTTGGGAGGGACTTCCTAAAAATTGGCGGACCATGCAGTATTGAATCAAGAGAGCAGATAATCCGTATTGGCAAGGCCGTAAAAGAGTGCGGCGGTAATGTTATCCGAGGCGGAGCATTTAAGCCGCGTACTTCCCCATATTCCTTTCAAGGCCTTGGTATCAGAGGATTAGAATATCTGAAGGAAGCTGGAGAAATCACCGGCCTGCCGGTTGTATCAGAGGTGATTGATGTTAGAGACTTAGAGAGTATTATGAAATATGTTGATATGATACAGGTAGGTGCCAGGAATGTTCAATGCTTTCCTTTATTGAAGGAATTAGGAAAAATTGATATGCCGGTTATTTTAAAAAATGGTCTTGATACGTCATTGCATGAATGGTTAAGCAGTGCCGAATATATTTTAAGCGGCGGAAACAAGAAAGTTATTTTGTGCGAAAGAGGAATTCGTACAAATGAGAGCTATACAAGGAATACTCTCGATTTAAGTGTAGTAGCAGCGATTAAAGAAATTTCCTGCCTGCCTGTTATAGTCGATCCCTCTCATGGCACCGGAAAAAGAGAATTGATTGAGTCAATGTCGTTAAGCAGTATTATGGCCGGCAGCGATGGCATCATGATTGAGGTACATGATTTTCCAAAGGAAGCACTAAGTGACGGAGAACAGGCAATTTTACCAAATGAATTTAAAAAGATTATAATTAAAGTAAATAAATTAAATGAGTTATATGTTACTCTGTAATTTAAATGAAGGAAAAAAATAGATACTCCTATTAAGAAGTATCTATTTTAAATATTAAATTGTATTTATTTTGCTAACTTAAACTCTGAAACAAGATCCTTGAGCATTTGAGCCTGGGCGCTGAGTTCCTCACTTGAAGCAGCAGACTCCTCACTGGTAGCACTATTTTGCTGAACAATTTCAGAGACTTGATCCACAGCAGAGTTTAGCTGAGTGGTAGCACTGTTTATCAGTTCAAATTGCTGCGTAATCTGTTGTATGGAATCACTAGTTTTTTGAATACCATCGACAATATGTCCCAGTGATTCGTCGGTTTCCTTGGAAATAGTCAGGCCAAGCTCGGTTTTCTCTGCGTTGGCGGTAATAAGACGTGCTGTTTCTTTAGCGGCCTCGGTACTTTTTCCGGCAAGGATACGAATTTCATCTGCAACAACAGCAAATCCTTTGCCGTGCTGTCCTGCCCGCGCCGCTTCAATCGTTGCGTTGAGAGAAAGCATATTTGTTTGTGAAGCAATCTCATCAATGGATTTATTCACTTTTTCTATTTCTATACTTGCATCGTATATATCATGAATCGACTGCATTAGTTTTTCCATTTTGTCGTTGCCTTCCATGGCAATACTCTTAATGGAAACACCTTGCTCGTTAGCCTCTGAAGCAATGTTCATGCTATTGGCGGATTGATTTGCTATTTCTAAAATGGATGCACTAATCTCCTCCACAGTTGCAGCCTGTTCAACGGCACCCTGAGCCAAACCGCTTGAAGTATTAGACAGCTCATTTGATGCAGTCGCTACTTGTTCAGAGGTTCTATTAATATCTTTAAACATACTGTTTAAATTTTGTGTCATATTCTTTAGGGCGGTTCCGATTGTGTCGTTATCTGATAAAAGCTGAACGTCTACAGCAAGATCATGGTCTGCCACAGCTTCTAACGTTTTACCACAATATACAAGATGGTCTAACAGCTTTACAAAGGCAGCCATTGACTGCGATATTTCATCCTTATATTGCATTGCTTCACGTGCCTGTTCTAATTCTTTATCCGTAAAGATTAGTTTTCCGGTTTCGCCTGCTTGTTTCAAAAGAGCTTCCATCGTATGAAGCGGTCGGGATATCAGACGGGCAATATATATACTTAAAATTATGGCAAGAATAATCCCTGCAAGAATAGCAAATATAGCTATTATTATTGTAATACGGGCTTGAAAAACAGTAGCGTCAGCTTGATCAGCGGTTGCATTATGCAAATAATTCGACAGCTCCTGAATCGATTCAATTGCACTATTATAAGGCGGTGTAGAGGCATCAAGAGCGGCAACGACCTCTTCCGGCGTTGCATCCGCAATTTTTAATACCGCGATCAGATTATCGCATTGAGTCCGAAACTCTTTGTAATCAGTATTAATGCTTTCTAAAATGGCAGCAGCCTCTTTCGTAACAGTAATACTTTCTAGTTCTTTGTAATGTGCCTTAAACTGGATGTCTGTTTCATCTAATTGCTGCAGATTATTATTGAATATGCTCTCTACATTCCATACTGTCGGGGCAGCCAGAGCAGAATCTCGGCCAATCGCCCTTTGCAGGTTTAAATTGGTTTCCATATTACCGGCAAGAATAACGGCAGTTGCACGGGTATAGAGCAGTTGTGAGCTTTTAGAAGTCTTACTGATTGCAAAAATGCTATATATGCCAAAGACTAATAAAATTAGTACAACGGATATAAAACCTATCAGCAGTTTTGCTTTGACCTTCATGTTCTTCATGTTAGAATCATCCTCCATTCATATTTATAATCCCCCTGTAGTAATTCCGCTGTTTTGCGGCTATCGATGTCATAAAAGGTTAATAGTTACACTTTTTATGAGAAAAAGATTTGAATCCTAAACTCAAAAAAGCTGCTTACAAAAATCAAGCATTTAAACGTTATATCGACAAAAATATTAATTTGTTTAGTCTATTTTTAAAAAAATTTAATAAAATTAAAAAATTAACTGACTTTTTATCCTAAAATAGCGAAAAAAATGTCAGTTAATCGAAACTTAAAAGTTTAATATATAAAATAAGTCTATATTTTTATTCGTTCTAACCGTGTACTGAACTGGCTTAATATTTCATTTGAAATCGTTCCCGACATATCGGCTAATTCGGAAGCTAAGATTTCTTCATTACCTGATTTGCCAATAAAAAC
>CAYPIB010000022.1:0-23378 GCA_964410675.1 uncultured Roseburia sp. | reverse complement strand
CCGGTTATTCCAGCTTTCCTAAGCTCAATCCCTTCCACTGCGGAAGCGACACAAAAATCGTGGATTCCCGCTGTTTGTAATATTTTTGAAACTAATACGGCACCGTGGCCATAAGCATTTGCTTTTACGGCAGGCATAAGTGAACAGTTTTTTTTGAGAACAGATTGAAACAAAGAAGCATTTTCAATTAAATTTTGCTCATTTATTTCAATCCAAGCTCTTCCTTTTTGGAACACGTTGGTTCCTCCTTTTCGTCAGTAAACATATTCCCAGTGCGGCAATGATAGAGAGAGTGCACACACTAAGATAATGAATGAATGTGTTAGTTACGAGTAGCTTTGTCAAACCGGTTATTTTTGCAATGGCGCGGACTACTATAATGACAAAGGGATGCAGAATATATATCCACATCGAACAATTCCGTAGTAAATATGAAGTTTTTTCTCCTTTTATGAGCAGCAGCTGAAAGAGAAAAAACATAGTCGGTATTAAAAAAAGGTACATACTATTATGCTTTTGAAGATTAAAAGAATAAGTAGTATATCCTTCGATCAGCATAAAAATTAATGATATTAAAAATCCAATCCGGCAGACGGACTTCTTAAATAAATTTTGTTTGTTGGCAAGAGATGCCCCTAAAAGCAGAAAAATAGGTGCAAAGAAGATTCCGTTTCTTGTATAGGAAGTAATTGAAAATAGCCATTTATAAATATTAGATACAATCGGGACATCGGCAATTAGGCCAAAGTAACTATCACCGAGTAAGCCAAATAAATATGCGATGAAAGCAATAATAAGCATCTTATTTAAAGATAATTTTTTTCCTAACAGGGCAATAAGAAGACAGCCGAGTATAGAGGCTGGAAAATACCACAAATGATAAAAACTGCCGTCGAAAAATATCATTTTTAAAATGCCGCCGAAGCCGCTTGGAAAATTTTTTGCATAGATACTAATTGGGATGTAAAAAAGACATACAATAACATATAATCCGGTAGTCTTTTTCAGATATCGCCAAAAATGTATTTTATTATCATTCCTGTTCTCTAAATATGGAGCAATCACAAAAAATCCGGTTACCATAAAAAAGAAGGGAACTGCAATCCGACCGATATTATACGTAACTAAATAATCAAATGTTAAATTAATGCTGGAAAAAGGAGCAGTATGAATCGCTGCAACGAATAGGGCAGCGACGATACGAAAGTAATCAATTCCGACATAATGCTTACCTTTCATTCTTCTTCCTCCATTCACGGATAGAAGAATCAGAAATACCCATTTGAATCAGGCGGTTTACAATGCAATCAAATGATAGTCCACCGGCTTTTAACATATTCGGATAGCGGCTGTGGGCGGTGAAGCCCGGAATTGTATTGACTTCATTAAATACAATTTCTCCTTCCGGGGTAAGAAACATATCAACTCGTGCAAAGTGGCGGCACTTTAAAGCCCGATAAATTGTTAAGGCGCATTGTTTAATTTCTTCCGCCTGCTCGTCTGTGATGCGGGCAGGTACATGAATTTGTGATGATTTTAGACTGTATTTTTCGGTATAATCAAAAAATCCTTGTGATAATTCAATTTCATCTACTTCGCCAATCGTCAAATTTGTTGTACCAAGTACGGCACAGCCAACTTCAAAGCCTTCAATTGCCTGTTCCATAATAACTGTTTCATCATGTGAAAATGCCGCATCAATAGCAGAAATAAGTGATGATTTCTCTGTAACCTTTGAAATTCCAAGCGAAGAACCGGATTTCATCGGCTTAATAAATAATGGGTAGCTAAGCTGCTTTGCATATGCCAGAACTTCTTTTTTTACGTAAGGTCTTTGAATAGAAAAGGAAAGCGGAACTCTAATTCCGGCAGATGCGGCAACTTGGTGGGCAAGATCCTTGTCCATACAAAGAGCAGAGCATAATGTATCGCAGCCAATCAGTGCAATATTCGCTAATTCTAATAAACCTTGTACGGTACCGTCTTCCCCGTTTTTGCCATGAAGAACAGGAAAAGCGGCATCTAAAGAAAGCGTTTGTAAGGTGTTATTTTCCTGCCAAACAATACCATGGAGTTCTCTGTCCGGAGAAACGATAACAGGAACACAATCTTCTTTGTTATACCAGTTGTCATCAGGAATACGATCGGAATCACCTTTATATAAAAACCATTTTCCGCTTGTCTTATGAATACCGATTAGGACTGGTGTATATGCTTTTTTATCTATATTAGTAATGACTGCATATGCAGATTGTAAAGAAACGTCATATTCGGTAGAACAGCCTCCGAAAATAATCGCAACATTCTTCTTTTCTAAATTCATTAAATATCCTCCTTGAGATTAAAAAATCGCACTTATCTGAATGTAATTGTAACATATAAGTGCGTTTTGAATTTTAAATTTTCTTTATTAATTTCCTAAGATTGAATTAATAATAATTAAATTTCTTAAGATATTGGTAAAATTACAGAAAAAGTTGTCACTTCATTTTCACTTTGCGCTGTAATGAAACCATCATGTAGAGTTATAATTTCTTTTGCAATTGCCAGTCCAAGCCCGGCACCGCCAGAATTTGTTGTACGGGCTTCATCTAAGCGGAAAAATTTTTCAAAGATTGAATTCAATTTTTGTTCCGGTATTGTTTTACCGCGATTACTGAATGTAATGTACATTTTTGAATCGGCCGCTTTTGCCGATATTAATATTTCTGTTTTCGGATAGCTATAAGAAATTGCATTTTTAAATATATTGTTAAAGACCCGTGCTAATTTTATGGCATCCCCATATAATGTTAGATTTTCTTCTACATTAAGTGCTGCTGTGTTTCCATGAGCAGATAAAAGCGGATAAAACTCATCTGCCATTTGTATGAGCATATACGAAAAATCAATCGTTTCCTTTTCGAGTATAATCTGATGCAGGTTAAATCTTGTAATATCAAAAAATTCATTGATCAGATGCTCAAGCCGGTTGGCTTTATTTAAAGTGATATTCACATATTTTGCTTTTTGTTTCAGGGGCATATCGGGAGCCTCGTCTAATAAAGTTAGGTATCCGATAATAGATGTCAGCGGCGTTTTTAAGTCATGCGCTAAATAAGCAATCAAGTCATTTTTGCGGCTTGCTTCCTCTTTCATAATTTGCTCATGATGCTGCATTTTTGATTTAATTTGAACCATTTGTGTTGAGATCTCAGAATATTCTCTCGGAAAAATCAGTGATGCATCGATATCTTTATCCATAAAGGAATAAATCATTTTACCGGTCTTTGTAACAGAAGCTTTTACCTTTTTTTTGGCATGCAAATGTGAAACAATAAATACAATAGTCAACATGATAAGAGTCAAAAAAATAAATAAAAATAAGAAAAATGTTTTTAACTTTATCCAGTTTGGTGCGCTCACATATGTGAGAGTCCCAGTATCACTATTTGTATTATTATATTGTAATATAAAATTTTTGGTAAACCAATCCACAAAGGAACCGTTCCATACATAATCAAACAGATAGTACAGACCATAACAAATAGAAACAGCAATTATAAAAGTAAATACTATTTTGACAAAAGCCAATATTTTAGTTTTCAATTTTATAACCGCACCCCCAGACAGTTTTAATATATTTTGGGTTTTCAAAGGAATCCTTCATTTTTTCTCGTAAATGTCTAATATGGACAGTAATCGTATTATTATTTTTATTAAAATACTCCTCACCCCATATTTCATGAAAAAGCTCTTCAGCGCTGACAACCTGTCCTTTTTTTTGACATAAAATACGAAGAATTGAGAATTCAGTTGGTGTTAACGAAAGAGGCATTTCATTCAAAATACATTCATGTGTTTTTATATTTAAGACTAAACCGGAGTGAATGATAATATCCTCTTCCAGCTCGGAACCGGTATTGTAACGTTTATATCTTCTAAGCTGTGCTTTCACACGAGCAACTAACTCAAGCAGCTGAAAAGGTTTTGTAATATAATCATCGGCACCGATTGTCAATCCGGTTATTTTATCAATTTCTTCACCCTTTGCGGTGAGCATAATTACCGGATAGTTATATTTTTCACGAATTTTTTTGCATATTTCAAAGCCGTTCATATCCGGAAGCATAACATCTAAAATTGCCATATCTAATTTTTCGTTTTGAATGCATTTTAGTGCATCGGCAGCAGTATAAAATTTAAATACGGTAAAATTTTCATTTTGCAAATATAAGGATACAAGATCAGCAATTTCTTCTTCATCATCAACAATTAATATTTTTTCACTCATGGCAAAAACCTCCTGTCTCTCATATTATACCAAAAAAGTTAAAAAGGATTAGTATTTGATAGAGTAAATATTAATATTTTCCTAATTATCAATAGTTCCGTGAATTTCCTTATTTGAAATCTCGATGGATTTGTTTTGCTCATTTAAATGTACAACAATTGGTTCATGGCTTGCCGCCTCATCAGGTGTCATAGAAACATAGCTCATAATAATGATTTTATCACCAACCTGAACATGTCTTGCCGCCGCACCGTTTAAGCAAATCATTCCAGAGCCTGGTTCACCCTTTATAACATAGGTTTGAAGACGGCTGCCATTGTTTATATCTACAATATGAACCTGTTCGTATTCTAATATTCCGGCTTGCTCCATCAGTGTTGCATCAATGGTAATGCTGCCGACGTAATTTAGGTCTGCTCCGGTTATGGTTGCTCTGTGCAGTTTGCTTTTAAGTAGTGTGATAGTCATAGTTTCTCCTTTTTGAGTTTGAATGGTATCGGTGAACACATTTCTGGGCGGCGGATTGGCTGGCGGCTCTCTCTGCTAGTGCTTTGTAAGCCCGTTTTTCTGGGCATTGCAATGAGCCCTTAAGAGTAAAAGCATTCAGCAGGGGCTTCATGCTTTTAAATACCTCTTAATGTCTCATTTCCATAGAAAAGAGGGCATTCCAAAGCACTAGCAGAGAAATCCGCCAGCCAATCCGCCGCCCAGAAATGTGTTTCGCAAGGTTCTACATTTAATTCTTGTCAAGTTCTATTCTTGCCTATTTTAATAAGATGTTGTCGATTAGGCGGGTTTGGCCGATGAAAACGGCGATGGCGCATAGGGCGGGTGCTTCGATATGCTCTAGCGGCTGCATTGTTTCGGCATCGACGATTTCAATGTAATCTATTTTTGTAAAGGGGGTGCTTGTTATTGTTTGCTCTATGTGCTGCTTAAGAAGTAATACATCTTTTATTCCTTGCCTGAACATTTGTAATGCTTCTATGAGGGCTTTGCTTAGGCATAGGGATGCGATACGTTCTTCTTGGCTTAGGTAGGTGTTTCTTGAGCTCATGGCCAGGCCGTCTTTTTCACGGACGATTGGGAGGCCGGTTATTTTGATATTCATGTTGAAGTCTTTGACCATTCTTTTAATGACGGCGAGCTGCTGGGCATCTTTTTGGCCGAAATAGGCGCTGTCGGCACTTGTAATGTTAAAAAGCTTCATGACTACGGTGCAAACTCCGCGGAAGTGTCCGGGTCTGCTTGCTCCGCATAGGGTTTCTGTTATTTGAGACATGTCTATAAAGCTGGAAAATCCTGAAGGATACATTTCGGCAGCAGATGGGTAAAAAATAGCATCTACATTTGCTTCTTGGCATAGTTTTGTGTCCTGTTCCATGTTTTTGGGATAGCGGTCTAGGTCTTCATTGATGCCGAATTGAATCGGGTTCACAAAGATGCTGACAATGACATAGTCATTGTCGGAAACGGCTTTGTGAACGAGGCTCATATGGCCGTCATGTAAGTATCCCATTGTCGGAACGAGGCCGACTGTTGCCCCTTTTGATTTCCAAGAAGCAACTTTTTCCTTTATCTCTAAAATTGTGCGTATGACTTCCATAATAGCTCTCCTAAACTGTATATAGCTGAATTAATTCTTCGATTATGCTTTCTTCCATTTTGTATGTATGTTCCTGAGCGGGAAAGGAACCATTATTTGTTTCTTCTATGTAAGACTGAAAGGCTTCCTTCATGAGGCTGCCAACGTCGGCAAACTGTTTTACAAACTTTGGCTTGATGCCGGAATAGATTGACAGCATATCTTGGTAAACTAAAACCTGTCCATCACAATTTGCTCCGGCTCCGATTCCGATTGTCGGAATGGTTAAAAGCTTTGTTATAAAAGCAGCAAGCTTTTCCGGCACACATTCTAAAACAACGGCACATGCTCCGGCCTGCTCAACTAAAAGGGCATCTTCAATTAATTTTGCTGCGGCTTCTTTTTCTTTTCCCTGAACCTTATAACCGCCCATAATATGAACGGATTGAGGGGTTAGACCTAAATGGCCCATCACAGGAATAGAAGCAGTTGTGATGGCTTTAATTTGAGGACAAACTTCTTTGCCGCCTTCCAGCTTTACGACTTGTACAGCGGCTTCCTGCATTAACCGGCCGGCATTTCTGACTGCTTCTTCGACAGAGACCTGATATGACATGAAAGGTAAGTCGGCAACAACCATGGCATTTTCACATCCTCTTGAAACAGCTTTTGCATGGTGTATCATATCCTCCATCGTAACCGGAATCGTATTTTCATATCCAAGCATTACCATACCTAACGAATCGCCTACGAGTACTGCGTCAATGCCGCATGAATCCATTAGCTTAGCAGTTGAGAAATCATAAGCAGTCAGCATAGTAATTTTTTCATTATGTTGTTTTTTATTCTGCATTAATGTCGTTGTATTTTTCATTTGTCTACTCCTATATTGACTTACGGTTTTGTTTAAATTATAATGCATTATAGCAGACGGTGACGCTCGTGTCACTACTTTTTGAGGTAAATTATGAAGAATCTAACAAATAAGGAACGCAGAAGAATAAAAAAGGAGGCAATACTGGACAGTGCCCGGACAGTATTTTGCCGTAAAGGCTTTATTGATGTCACAATGAAGGATATTATTGAAGAATGCGGTATCAGCCGAGGGGGAATCTACTTATATTTTGATAGTGTGGATGCGGTTTTTGTTGAAACGGCCAAGCAAAGGACAACTCGTAAATTTGATGGTATCCGTAACGCAATTAAATTTAATCCTCCCTTTGAGGAACTATTGGATTCTTATTTTGCCGAGCATAAGGACAGGCTTTTAAATCACATGAGCAACAGCATGTTGAGGTCTATATATGAATACTTTTTTACTCATAAATCAGAAGAGGACCAGAAATTTCAGCAGGCACAATTAGAATCGATTAAGGAAACAATCGGCGAGATTTTTCGGCTTGGTGTCGAACAAGGTGTGCTTAGAAACGAAAATATTGATGAGATTGCAGAGAATTTTATGTTTATGATAGAAGGACTCAGTGTAACGACGTTAATAATAGGCATCAGAGAGGAACAGATTGACTGTCAATTCCAGATTTTACGTTCCTTGCTTCCAAGAGTAGAAAGGATAAAAGATGAAGAATAAAAAAAGACGTATCTTAGTGACTTCAGGTGGAACGTCAGAACCGATTGACAGTGTTAGAAAGATTACAAATGTCTCGACCGGACGCTTAGGAAGCTTAGTCGGAGAGTGTTTTTTGGAGGCGGGGGCTTTTGTAGATTATATAACAACAAAAACGGCCCTAAAACCTCAAAACAAGAATTGTCAAATTCATACGATTGAATCGACAAAGGAGCTTCTGCATACATTGGAGGATTTGTTAAACACGCATCAATATGACGGTGTCATTCATGCAATGGCTGTCAGTGATTATTCTGTCGATTTCGTGTCAAATCTCCAAACATTATCCGGCGCTTGTGAAAAAGGAATTGATATTGTTGATGAAAAAAATAGAGTGGAATTATTAATCGGTGATGAAGAAAATAAGATTTCTTCCAGTCTTGACAATCTTGTTCTTGTGCTGCGGCCGACTCCAAAGGTAATTCATTCAATAAAAAATATTCAGCCGGATACGTTATTATTTGGCTTTAAGCTTCTTGTTGGAGCTGGTGAAGATGCGTTGGTTAATGAAGCATTAAGAGTTATGGAAAAAAATAAATGCAACTATATGGTGGCAAATGACTTAAACAAAATATCCGGTGATAGTCATACAGCGTTTCTTATATCGAAAACGGGAGATATAAAAACCGCTTATAGTAAACCGGAGATTGCAAAAAAAATTGTAGAAACGGCAACATTATATTGGGAGGAAAATAATTTATGAAAACAATATTACTTGGTGTAACCGGTAGTATATCAGCTTATAAGGCGGCTGATATTGCCAGTAGGCTGACAAAAAAAGACTATTCTGTACATGTTATTATGACAAAGGCGGCAACAGGATTTATTACACCGTTAACGATGCAGGCATTAACGAAAAACAGAGTATACGTTGATGTTCTTCAAGAGGACAACCCGGCTGAAATTGTTCATATTGCCTTGGCACAAAAAGCAGATTTAGTTTTGACAGCACCCGCTACCGCAAATATTATCGGTAAAATTGCCGGCGGGATTGCCGATGATATGCTTACATCTACGTTACTGGCTGTAAATGGCATTCCTTTATTGATTGCCCCGGCGATGAATTGCAATATGTATGATAATCCGTTTGTGCAGGAAAATTTAGATAGACTGCAGCAAAAAGGATGGGAGCTCATCGAGCCCCGGGAAGGCCGGCTTGCCTGCGGTGCAATAGGGAGGGGTGCATTAGCTGACGTTGACGTGATTGTTCAAGCAGTAACAGCTAAGTTAGAGGATACAAATTGATGATTGCTGTAAATATAGGGAATACGAATACGGCGTTTTCATTTGACGATGATTTACCATTACGGATTCCGACGAAGCAATATAAAAATGTAAATGAACTATTGGATATTTTAACAGAGAAATTAGCAAATGCTAACACGAATGGGTCTATTATTGCCTCGGTTGTTCCAAGTAAGACAGAAATCGTACGGGAAGCTTTGTTGAAAGTTTGTGGAAAAGAGCCAGTTATTGTGGATAAGAATGCTCCGTTTGGTTTTCATTTGTCTAAATATGATTGCAGTCTGATTGGAATCGATCGTCTTGTTGTATGTTACGGAGCATTAAAAAGGTATACGTCTCCATTTGCGGTTTTTGATATGGGGACAGCAACCTCTGTTAGTATTGTAGACAAAGAAATGTATTTTCTTGGCGGTGCGATTATGCCGGGCGTGCAGACTATGCTGCAGTCACTGACAAACAATACGGCACTCCTTCCTTCGGCGGTGGTTGATATGTCCGGTCCTGTGATTGGAGGAAATACAAGTGAGTGTATCAGTGCGGGAGTCTTTCATATGGCAGCAGGCTTTGTCGAAAGATATCAGAGATTAGTTTTTTCAGAACTTGGTGCCGATACAAATATGATTGTAACCGGTGGTAATGCCGGTATTCTTTTAAATGCCGGCTTAACAGCTTATATTTATGAACCGGATTTGCTTTTGGATGGACTGAAAGAATTATATAAGGATATGGAAATATGAAATCAATACTAATTATTGAGGATGATACAAATATTAATCAAATGGTTGCGGAATATTTACAGAATAACGGCTATCGCTGTACACAGGCTTTTTCCGGCAGCGAGGGAGCCCTGCGTATTGAGATGGCAGAGTATGATCTTGTACTTTTGGATTTAATGCTTCCCGGCATGACCGGGGAAGAGTTGATTCTAAAATTGGCTGGAAAAGTGCCTGTTATCGTAATTTCTGCCAAAAATGAGCTGGACAGTAAAATTGATCTGCTGTCTTCCGGTGCAAATGATTATATTTGTAAACCATTTGATTTAAGGGAATTACTTGTAAGAATCCAAGTACAGCTTAGAGATAAGAAAACCGGGAATTCGGAGGGAATTATTTATTATAAAAAATGGATCATTAACCCTGAAACACAGGAAATGACAGCAGATGGGCAAATAATAGAATTAACGCTGCATGAATTTCGGATTATGGAGCTGCTGGCGCGAAATCCCAAAAAGGTGTTTACGAAGCAGATGATATATGAATATGCATGGGATGAGGAATATTTTATCGAAGATAAAACCATTAATGTCCATATCAGCAATATCCGGTCAAAGCTCAAGACAAGTAAAACAAATGATTATATCCAAACTGTTTGGGGCATGGGCTTTAAACTTTCTTAACCTTTTCTTTGCGATTTATGAAACATGATTGTTTACACTAGACTTACAGACAATTCGTTTGAAGGAAAGGATGATTACTATGAGTAAAACAGATTATGCAGTGAAAACAATAAATCTGACAAAAAAGTATGGAAGTAAAGAAGCAGTGAGTCATATGAATATGGAAGTAAAGCGTGGAGATATTTATGGCTTTATTGGCCCAAATGGTGCGGGGAAATCAACAACGCTAAAGATGTTTTGCGGACTTGTCCACCCGACTGACGGAGAAATATCACTTTTTGGTTCCAAGGTGACGGATCAAACCGCACGGCGGAGAGTTGGGATACTGATTGAGGATGCCGGTCTTTATCCCAATATGACCGCGAAGGAAAATATGATTTTAAAAGCTCGATGCCTTGGACTGGCGGATGAGAGCAGTATTGATGAATTGCTCGAGCTGATGCAGCTAAGTCAAACCGGTAAGAAGAAAACAAGACAATTTTCGATGGGAATGAAGCAGAGGCTTGGTATTGCGATGGCACTGCTTGGAAATCCTGATTTACTGATTTTAGATGAACCAACAAATGGCCTTGATCCGGAGGGGATTCGAGAAATTCGTCATTTTTTAAAAAAAGTGAATGAAAAGACGAATAAAACGATTATAATCAGTTCACATATTTTAGGAGAGCTGAGTAAAGTAGCAACTCGTTATGGCATTATCAAAAATGGCGAACTGATTCAGCAGATAACGAAAGAAGAACTGGAGGAAAACTGCAAGGATTACTTATTAATAGAAACAAATCAGTCCGAACGATGCTCGGCTTTGTTAGCAGAGACTTACCCGGACATCACTTTTGAAGTGTATCCGAATGAGCAGATTCGAATTTATGATCATATTGATTCGGGTGAAGTAACCTCTTTACTCGTTCAAAATGGTATAGTTGTAAAAACTTGTACCTACCATCAGCAGGATTTAGAGCATTACTTTCTGGATTTAATGGAAGGAGGTGCCGCTCATGCTTAATTTATTGAGAATGGATCTTAGGCATATGATTAAAAGTAAGTGTTTTTATATTTGCCTCGGTATTTTAATCGTTACGACTTTATTTACGTTTATTTTATTTTCTATATTGGTAAATCCAGAGTTGCTGCAAATAGCTGTTAACAATGATTTTGCAATTATACGAGGTCACAGTGTTAGTGATATCAAAGAGTCCTTCGGTGAATTGGATATGCTAAACTTATTTCATCAGGGCAATATATCCGGCGGCATTTTGGTGACATTGACGGGTATTATAACGACATTATTTGTCTGCAGTGATTTCAAAAGCGGTTTTATAAAAAATATATTGGCAGCTCATGAAAATAAATGGAATTATATTTTAAGTAAAATATTAGTTATATCCATTATTAATCTTTTTTATATTGCCTTTACTTTTTTACTAAGTTTATTTGCAAATGCGGTTACCGGTAATTATTTTATTTATAATAATTTTCATGATACGTTTTTATATATTGTAACAATTTGGATGTTATGTAATGGGTTATGCTCGCTCGTTTTATTTATCTGCATTGCCAGGCGAAGTGAGGGAGTCGGAATAGGCGGGGCAATTATTTTTGGTTCCGGATTAGCAATGATGATATTAAATTTTCTGCTGGCAGTTTTTGATTTAGATGGTATTTTAGACTATACATTGTATTATAATCTCGCTTATGCACCATTAACGTATATTAAAATAGCGGATTTTAGAGGATTAATAGTCGCAGTTATATTTACTGCTTTTTATACAATTTTCAGCAAAGTTATTTTATCAAAAATAGATATTTGAAAATGTAATGAGGCATTTGGAGGATTGATATGCAATATTTACTCATTTTGACTTCTATTATTTGTATAATTTTATTGGTAATTATTATTTTTTATCAAAAGGAGCTTTTGCATTTATGCCGTCAGCTTGACCATATTGACGATGGCAGCCGCATAGAATTGACATCAAATGTCCGAAGCCGCAATTTTTTAAAGCTTTACAGAAGATTAAATAAGATTTTTCGGCAGCATCATCAGGAGCTGCAGGAGCAGCTGGTATATAAAGATCAGCTGACTCAGTCGATTTCTAATATCGCTCATGATATCCGCACCCCTCTGACAAGTGCATCCGGATATATGCAGATGCTTTCGGAGTGTGAGGAGGAGGAAAAGCGGAAGCGGTATGAAGGCGTGGTGTTACAGCGTTTGTTTGAATTAAAGGATATGCTTGAGGAAATGTTTCTCTATACAAAGCTGACAAGCAGAGATTTTCATTTAGACTGTGAAAGGGTTGCTGTATTTCCGGCACTCAGCAGCAGTATGGTAAGCCTGTATCATTTATTTGAGGAAAGAAATAGTGAGCCGGATATAACTTTTGAAGAGGAGGGCTTTCATGTAAAAGCAAATAAAGAAGCATTGGAGCGGGTTTTTAAAAATCTGATTCACAATGCGCTTTTACATGGACTCGGTGATCTTAAAATAATTCAGAAAGAGAACAGTATATGCTTTATAAATCATGTAAAAGAGGATGCTGTTATCGATACGGAAAAATTGTTTGAACGTTTTTATAAAGCAGATTCAACAAGAAAAAAGGGTTCCTCCGGCTTAGGCCTTGCCATTGTAAATGAGCTGATGCAGCGGATGGATGGCAGTGCAGAAGTAAAGCTGGAAAAGAATATATTAGAAGTGAAATTAAACTTTCTGTCTCTTGAGAGCAATCAACCATACCTTGTGTAGAGTTGGTTGCTTTTTTTACGGCACTTTTTTATAATGAGTTATGACTACAAATAATAGAAAAGCAGGGAATGAATGTGATTAGAATAGCAGTTTGCGATGATGAGGAAAGAGTACTTCATTCGACACTCAATATGCTGAAACAATATAACAAGGAAAAATTGGTGATTGATTGTTATGGGAGCGGCGAAGAATTGCTTCAGTCAAGTTTACAATATGATATTATTCTGCTGGATATTGATATGAAGGAATTAAATGGCATTGAAACGGCAAAAAAAATCAGAGAAAAGGATAAGGAAGTAAAATTAATTTATATTACCAATTATAGCGATTACTCAATGTTTGCATTTGCTGTTCATGCGTTTGCCTATCTCTTAAAGCCGTTAAAAAAAGAAGACTTATTTGCACAGCTAGATGAGGCCCTTGTTTATGGTCTGCCTAAAGACGATAAGGAACTGGAATTTTCGGCAATAGAAGGCATTGTAAGAATTAAAACCTCTCAGATTTTATATTTTGAATATATGGAACGAAAGGTGCTCATTCATACAGAAAAGAGAGTTTGGCATTTAAGGCAGAGAATTGCAGATATTGACAGTATGATGCGGGAGTATGGATTTGTTATGCCGCACAAGAGCTTTATAGTTAATTTGTATGCGGTCAGAAGTATTTCCGGTTACGATATTATTTTGACTGATGGCAGCAGTATTCCTCTGTCACAAAAAAAGTCAACCGAGTTTCGCCGGGCTTTAAATAACTATTTAGCGAAAGAGAGAGGGTAAGGCTTTGGAAATTATTGCATATATTATTATTCCAATTATAGGAAGTCTGTTTATGGAAGGGTGCATTTTTTATGGAATGTACCAGATGGGAGGAACGGAAGAGGACAAAAGAAAAATTGCCTGGTGGGTTATCATTGTATATGCTATTCTTTCAGTTTTAATTTCTTTACTTGGCAGTGGAATTCTAAACTTATGTTTTTTGGGCTTAGCTCCTTTTCTGGCCAAAAGAATATTTAATACAAAAAAAAGCTATTTGGTCTATTATTTTATATTAATTGCAGCAGTTTTTATTACCGATGGTTTAGTTATTATTAGCTTTCAGACGTTAATGGTTTTAGGAAGTAGTTTGTTTAATTCGATGATGCTAAATCAAATATTAATCGTTGTTTGTAACCGCATGATAGAGTTTATGGTGATTCAGGTTATAGTATTTCTCGTCAGAAGACAAAGCGGCTTATATATTACGGGAAGACAAATGTTGATTTCCTTTTTCCTGCCATTATTTTCACTCTTTAATATGTATTCACTATTATATTTTTGTCAAATCTATTTTACCGATAACATGCTTTTATTATTTTTAGCTAATTTAATTTTTCTTATTTGCTTAAATATTTATTTCGTCATTTTAGTGAATACAATGAGTAGAAATAATCATCTTGAAAACGAAAAAAACCTATATCGTCAGCAGGCACAAATGCAGTTTCAATATTATGAGAGAGAAGAGGCAAAGTATAACGAAAGCCGAAAATTGATTCATGATATTCGCAATCACATTCAAATAATGGAAGAGTTGTATAAAAACAATTCGCCTCATGATGCAATTGAATATGCCGGAGAAGTTCATCAAATGCTCAATAAATTTAATCATAATTATTATACGAGCGATAAACTGCTTAATATTATTTTAAATGATAAGGCACAGCTCATGCACAATTTTAATATAAAAGAGGACATCAAGGTGAGCGATTTATCATTAGACTTTATGAGGGATTTAGATATAACGGCTCTGTTTACTAATTTATTAGATAATTGTATCGAAGCAGCAAAAGAAAGTGAGAAGCCAGTTATTAAGCTGAGAGTCAGCATGGTACATCAGTTTTTATCCATTTCGGCAGAAAATAGCTGTGACAGGGAGCCGATAAAATCAAATGCGGGCTTGCGGTCAAGAAAAGCGGGTCATGAAGGCTTGGGAATGAAAAATATAAAGGAAATTGTAGGAAAATTTGGGGGTGATATGAATTATGAGTGGAAGGACGGTATCTTTTATACAAACATTATGCTTGCGGCAGAAAAACCAAGCTAAGAAGAAGGGGCAGGAAATATGTTAATCTTAAGTTTACTCGCAGCAATATTTATTTGCTTTGTTATTCCCATCGGTGGAATATTACTTATTAATAGGAAGAAACAGAAATTAGGCAAAGCATTTTTTATTGGGGTCCTGGCTTTTACAATCAGTCAAATGTTTATTCGCATCCCAATCCTTACGCTTGTTTTACCAAAGTTCCTGTGGTTCCAGGTTATGCAGACACAGCCGGTTTTATATGGTGTTTTTCTTGGATTGACGGCAGCTTTATTTGAGGAGGGTGCGAGATATATCGGCATGAGATATTTTTTAAAGGACAAATGGGAATTAAAAAATGGTATCGCCTTTGGCCTTGGGCATGGTGGTATCGAGGCAATACTCATTGTTGGATTAAATTATATTGTCATACTAGTACTAATAATAACCGGAGACAGCGCTTTAGTGCCGGCTGCATTTACACCCGGAGCGGTTCTTTTGGGCGGAATGGAAAGGCTGTTTGCGATTTGCTTTCACACCGGCGAATCGTTACTTATCATGTATGGATTGTATACGAAAAAATCCGGAGTTTTCTTGTTAGCGGCCATTTTGCTTCATACAATTTGTGATGCGGCGATTGTTATTTTGCCTAAAATGTTTGGAGTAAGCACAATCGGCTTAGAAATATATTTTGCGGTTCTGGCAATTGCAGTATTCATCATTGGTATTTGGTTATATAAAAATAAGAATAAAAGGAAAGAGGATTAAGCTATGAAAAATAAAAAGAAAATTATTATTGGTATTGTTGTTGTTTTGTTTTTGGCTGTCATTGTATTTTTAGTATGGAAGACAAAGGATTCAATGAAGCTTGCGGATAGTTTTAATGAAAATGAGGTAATTACAAAGGCACAGGAGGCTGTAGATTACTTGATTGCCGGTGAATATGAAAGTGACAGGGCAATGATGACAGAGGAGCTTCAAGGTTTAATTTCGGCAGAAGTATTGAAAACGAATATGGATTCACTCAGTAAAGAAACAGGAGCCTTTAAGGAATATAAAAGCACGGCGGTGATTGGACAAAAGAATACTTCTACCGGTGAGGATATGGCTGTCGCTGTCATTGTGGCAACGTTTGAAAAAAGGGCTGTTACTTATACGATAACATTTACAGAGGATATGCTGATTACAGGATTTTATATGAAATAAGAAAAATAAATATAAGTGGAAACGCCGTATGTAACTGCAGGGCAGCTGACTACGGCGTTTCTCTATGGGTGCAAATAGATTGGAAAAAGCAATTTTATTAACCTATTTCCAGGTATCGTCGCTTCCCGGTATAGAGGTTGTCCACCATTTAGCAGTATAAACCTTTCCTTCGTATCTTACTTTTTGGCCTTCGATATATGCTGTTCCGGCAACATAATCTACGGAACCATCTTCATTTGGTACTACATGCAGCTGCCAAGCAGAATCTTGTCCCGGAATGCCGCCTTGTACCCACCACTGAGCAATCCATACTTGGCCCTTATATCTAACCTTGTCGCCTTTATAATAAATTTTACGTGGGTCAAACTCTTCAATTTCATCTGTTACGGTTACAATACAGGAAGCGGAAGCTTCTAATCCATTGCTGTCAGATACAGAGTAAGTTAATGCGTATTCACCAGCTTTTGTTGTATCTACTTCGCCGCTGATTGTAACAGCGTTTGTTAAATCGCCGTCTTCTGCATCTGCAGCAGTAACACCTGCCATAGCATCAAAGGAATCACCAATGTTTATTGTAGAATCTTTGACACCTGCAATAACTGGAGCTTCGTTTACTTTTACTTTTACAGTTACAACTCTGACAGCAGTCGTTGTATTAACACCGTCAGTTACCGTATAAATTAATTCATAGGTTCCTTCTTTCGAAGTATCTACAGAGCCGGAAACCTTGATAGCTGCTGTTAAATCTCCGTCTTCCTTATCGTTAGCAGTAACGTTAGCTATAGCATCAAAGGAATCACCTAAATTTAATGTAATATCTTCAGCACCTGAAATAACAGGAGCTTCATTTACTTTTTCTTTTACTGTTATAACTCTGACAGCAGTTGTTGTATTTTCACCATCAGTTACCGTGTAAACCAATTCATAGGTTCCTTCTTTCGAAGTATCTACAGAACCGGAAACCTCGATATCTGCTGTTAAATCTCCGCTTTCTTTATCATAAGCAGTAACATTATCCATAGCATCAAAGGAATCGTTTAGATAAACTGTTTTGTCTGAAACACCGCTAAGTACCGGTGCATAGTTTTTATTTGAGTCTCCATGAATTGTCTGTCTTCCGTATTCAACTCCACCGGCACAAGTACATTGTGTAATTTCAATGCTCTCAATATCTTCTGCAGAAGCATCTATTGAATCTGTATTCAGCTCAAAAGAATAAGCTACGCCCGGTTTGATTGTTCTGGCATCATAGATTCCCTGTAAATTTAGTATTACGTATCCGTCTTTTTTAGTAATAGCACCTGCGGTATTGTTACCACCGGTAATATTAGCATCTGTCTTAATATAGATTTTTGGCAGTTTAATAGTTTTATGAATATTTTCTACCGTTTGAAGTACTGTTCCGGATTCTTTTTTGGATTCATTGTTTTTGAGTGTAATGGTATAGATGGAGGTGTCACTCCAACTCTTAGCAGCAGTTATTGTAGTTGTAATATCTAAATCAGAAGATACAAATTCATGCTTTGCTAATTCAGCATTACCAAAAAGTCCCTGCTTCATAGTTTTAGTCAGCTCATCACGAACCTTGCTTCCGGCAACCGTCGGTTTATCCTGAGATGCCATCCATGCAATCATGCCGCCTAAATTATTAGCTTTAACATATTTAGCTTTTTCCTGTACGGAACGTACATTGTCGTATGTAAAGAATGCGCCGCTTGCAGAATCGTATAAATAAGGTGCTTTTGCGGTATCATCCCAATATTCTTTTAATCCGGTATACTTAGATTTTAAATCATCAATAGAGCGATAAGACCAAACACCGCCACGGCGTCCACCTTCTCCAACTTTTAGTGGTGCCTCATTTAATGCGCCACGGCTTGGAGATTGATCGGCATCTTGTGCACATAAAGCTGCTTCACCAAAAAGTCCGGGCAGGGAAGCGTTATTTCCAGCCTCAACCTTTTCCCATCCTCTTGTATAGAAAGCCGCACCGATTACAATTTTGTCAGCAACTGCACCGTTAGCTAAAAGATATTTTACGGTTTGGTCAACAGAATATCCGCTTTCATAGTATGGGTCTGCCGGATTTCCAAATAATGATGTCTGATGACCGCTGTAAGAATCCCATGCGCCTCTCATGTCATATGTCATCATATTTGCAAAATCAACTAATTCAAATAATTTTGGAATATCAATACCAGCCTCTAATTTTGTAGAAGGTGCCGGTAAAGCTACACTTAGTTCATAAGTCTTACCGATTTCAGCACCCTTTTTATCGAGAGCTGTTCTAAAATCCTGTAATAATAAAATATAATTAGCTTTATCAGCCGGTGTAGATAAAAGTGTACCTTCATCCTGACTGCTGTCTACTTGGTCACCATCACGAACGCAGCCCGGATACTCCCAGTCTATGTCTACAAAATCCATATTTGTATATTCTATAAATTTAATAGTATTGTCAACTAATTTCTTTCGTAAGGCAGGATTCGCTGCAACAGTAGAGAAATCTCCTGATTTAGACCATCCGCCGAGTGAAATACCAATTTTTAGATTTGGATTCGCTGCTTTTAAATTAATTAATGCAGGAAGAATACCGGAATTTACGTCGCCCCATGTAACCCCTTGTTGTCCTAATGAAGCTGCGGTTGCGGCATCTGCATCACAATAAATCAAGTTTGCTTCTGAATCAAAATCCATAAAGGCATAATTTAAATGTGTCAGCTGATCTGCAGGAATATCCTGCGGATAAAAATTTCCCTGGCCCCCCCAAATAGACCAATCACCATAGTACATAACATTACGCATCGTGCTTGTTGTTTTTGCAGCACTTTTATTTTCAGTTGCATTTGCGGTTGCTGCCGGTATCGCACCTGAAAATCCGGATACCAGCATAGCTGCTGCTAATCCAATTGATAGCGAAGTTTTTAACTTCTTAACTAAACTTCTTTTACGCATTTTTAAAATTACCTCCCAAATTGTTTGAATGATTATTATATAAGTTTGACACCCAATCGAAATATTTACCCTCTCCTCCTCTCTTGATTTCGGTGCCCAGTTTATAACTGCCACATTAATTGTTTGCAAAACTTATCTTCTGTTCAGGCACTTTGGCTATTTTGTTTTAAAATAACTCTACATTTTTGTAAGATGTTACAGCGTAAATAAATAATTGTCTAACATTTTTGATACGAATAACAATTTAAAACAAATAAAAACAAGATTGTACAATAAAAAGACGGATGTTAATAAAAAAAATTGGTTATAATGTTGTGTTTTACGATGAGATTTCTGTTTTTTTCGTTAGTTTTACACAAAAATTTTTAGTACTAATGGCTTATATAAAGTAACTTGACATAACACTGATATATTAGTATATTAGATATTACTTATATAAAAACAGGAGTGAAATAATGACAATTAAAAAGAAAGCTGTAATTGGAAAAAATTGTGTGGCATGTGGAAGCTGTATTGACATATGTCCGCTTGGAGCAATTTTGATCTACAAAGGCTTATATGCAAAAGTAGATAAGGAAAAGTGTGTTGGATGCGGTAAATGTGAAATGGCCTGTCCGGCAGGAATAATTAATATTTTAAAAAGCGAGGGGGCTTAAAATGAAAAAGAAAAAGTGGTATGATTATTTATGGATTGCTACGGCAGTTTATTTGATGCTTGGGCTATTTAATATATTGTTTGCATGGCTTGGTTTGATTTGTTTTGCTCTGCCCTTAATCATTTCAATATCTAGAGGAAATAAGGCATACTGTAATAAATATTGCGGACGAGGTAAATTATTTCAGTTAATCGGCGGCAGATTTAAGCTGTCACGTAACAAAAAACCACCGATGTTTTTAAGCAGCAAATGGTTTCGGTATGGGTTTTTAACCTTTTTTATGACAATGTTTGGTCTGATGCTTTATTCAACCTGGCAAGTTTTTGCAGGGGCTGATTTAAGAGAAGCCATTACTCTTTTATGGACGTTTAAAATACCGTTTAGCGGTGGATATACAGAGTTTGCACCTGCTGGTGTGACGCAGTTTGCTTTTGGATTTTACAGTATTATGGCAACCTCGACATTACTGGGAATGCTGACGATGATCTTATTCAAACCACGCTCTTGGTGTGTATATTGTCCGATGGGCACGATGACTCAGGGAATCTGCTATTTAAAAGATAGAAAGGATAAACAAAATGAAAGAAGATGCGAAACGAATTGCAGAGCTTTTAAAGGTGCTGGCGAATGAAAACCGTTTGTTAATTCTATGTGCTTTGATGCAGCAGCCTATGACAGTAAGTGAAATTGGAGAATATGTTCCGGATATTACTCAAAGTGCCCTGTCACAGCATCTTGCACTTTTAAAAGCACATAGTATATTAGATAACAAAAAGTCCGGTCAGAAAATCACGTATTTTATTACCGATAACCGTGTCAGGGAAGTTGTCGAAGTATTAAAAAAATATTATTGCAAAAGCTGATATAATTCTATATATTATCTATGTTTTAGCCTTTTCAAATCAGTATAGTATGATATAATAAAATATAATAGCATTTAAGGAAGAGGCAAAATGAATTATATTATATTTGACCTGGAATGGAATCAATCTGAAGAAAAGAAAAAACAAAATAAAGATCTTCTATTTGAAATCATAGAAATAGGTGCTATTAAATTAGATGAATGCAAACACTTAATTGGAGAGTTTAGTCATATAATAAAACCTAGAGTTTACTCTGATATGAATCATATTACAAAAGATTTAATCCAGCTAAAAATGGAAGAACTTGAAAGAGGCCTTCCATTTAAGGACGTAATAAAAAACTTCTTAGAGTGGTGCGGAGAGGACTATGTTTTCTGCACATGGGGGTCCTTGGATTTACTTGAGCTTCAGCGTAATATGAAATTTTATAAAATGGAACCTTTATCGGATAAGCCAATTGCATATTTAGATATTCAAAAGCTTTTCAGCCGTCAATTTGAGGACAAGGTATCCAGGCGAACGTTAGAGTATGCCGTAGACTTTTTAAAGATTAAAAAAGACATTCCTTTCCATCGGGCTTTCGCGGATGCTTATTATACTTCCAAGGTTTTTGGAAGCATTTTAAAGGAAACAGAAAAGCATATATCATTTAATGTATTTAATTTACCACTTGATAAAAAATCAGAGGTGCACATTTCTTTTCATGATTATTCAAAATATATTTCCAGAGAATTTCCCAATAAAACTTTAGCGATGGCAGACAAGGTCGTAATAAGCACCCGTTGTTATAAATGCGGTAAGTTCCTTCGTAAGAAAATAAAATGGTTTACACCGAATGGAAAGCATTATTACAGTATATCTTATTGTTCTAATCACGGTTATTTAAAAGGAAAAATCCGCATTAGAAAGACAGAAGCAAATACGGTTTATATTGTAAAAACATTAAAGCTGATTACAGATGAGGAAATGCAGGAAATCGTAAGTAAGAAAGATAAGGCAAAGCATCAAAGGCGGAGGCCATTAAAATAATAGCGAAATAAAATAAGCTTCTTCTTAAACAGAAAGAAAACTGTAAAAGAAGAAGCTTTACTTATTTATTAATTATCTGAAATCGATAAAATTACTTTTTCGGTTTTTCCTAGATTTATTCAGGCTTTTCCGTTTTTTGTCCAATCGGATTTGACTTCTTCTGCGTTCGACTTGAAGTGTATTTTTAGTTCTGCGAATTCGTCTTTTTCTCGAAAAATGATAATTATGAAAAAAGGATCGAAGGCAGATAAAGCTGATAAAAATTGCAGCAACTAATACGACAATACCAATTACCTTTAAAATATTAATAAATATGACGTGCTCAGCTTCCCCATTGTTATCGGCCGTGGTATCTGTTGTTTCTGCAACCGGTGAGTCAAAGTCATAAGTAGTCTGTGTATCCGGTGTAAGCTCAATTTTAGCACTTCCAACCGGTGTATCGTGATAAGTATAATTGATGGCCGCAATTGATTTTTTATCTGCATCATCATAGGATAGGGAAGAAACGGTATCTTTAAAATCAGCAGTTTTAGGAATTACAATAAAATCATCAGGATTAATGCTCATAATCGGTTTGGAGCTGCCAAAAATTGCACTGTTTGTATTAAAAAAGTCTGATTCTCCCAGGGTATACATATTTTCATTATCAGCAATATTGACGCATTGAAAGTTATTAAAGCCATAATCAAATAAAGCAACAGTATCAATAAACTGACTTGGAGTTTCCTCTTTCATTACAATACAAATTAATTTTAGACCGTCCCTTTCTGCACAGGAGACAAGAGCTTGTCTCGATACATCGGTATAGCCGGTCTTACTGCCGACAAGAGAATCATAGGCATAGGTTCTGTTTGGCAGAAGCTTATTGCGGGATGGCATTTCAATTAAATCCGGCTGGTCAGCAGTCGGCTGAATTTCATAATAATTTGTACTGGACATTTTACACAGCATTTCATTATTAAAAAATTCTCTGGCAATCAAGGAATAGTCATAAGGGGTTGTATAATGATTATCATCATATAGACCATGTGCGTTCATAAAATGGGATTCGGTACAGCCAAGCTCGGCAGCACGTTTATTCATCATATCAGCAAAGTTTGAAAGTGAACCGCCGATATGTTCGGCTACAGCATTCGCAGTTTCATTTGCAGAATATACTAAAATACCATACAAGCACTGTTCCATTGTTATTTTTTGATTAACATCCATTCCCATATTCGAGGAGCCCGGTTCAATACTAAAAACAGCTTCCTTAGAGAAAGTTACCATATCGCTCATATTTCCTTGTTCCGCAGCAATCAGGGTTGTTAAGATTTTAGTCGTACTCGCCGGATAGGATTTTTGATGTATATTTTTGGCATATAAAATAGTGCCTGTTTCTGCTTCAACTAGAATGGCGGCTGAAGCACCTGTTTGAGGGCCCTGCGGCCATTCTTTTAATTCATTGCTTTGGATAGGATCATTATAGTAATCAGAATCCTGTGGCTCGGCATGTACAATAGAACCATTTACGATAAATAGAGCAATCGCCAGACAAAAAGAAAAAGCGGTTATAAAACCCTTTTTAATCAAAGACTTTTTATAAATAATTTTCATGAATAAACAAATCCCTTCTATAAAACGTGTGTTGAATTTATATAAATTATGTCATATTTTTTCCTATTTTACTATCATACACTATTTTTAAATAAAACCAAAGTGGATTTATAAATTTTAAAGTAAAACTATATAAATTATAGAATTTATTA
>CAYPIB010000021.1:24022-29541 GCA_964410675.1 uncultured Roseburia sp. | reverse complement strand
TCTAACTCATTTTTCTAAAAACACCAAAAACACGGCCTAATATTTGGCAGTCATCTACAATAATAGGCTCCATCGTATCATTTTCCGGCTGTAACCTAATATGCCCTTTTTCCTTATAAAATGTCTTTACCGTTGCCGAATCATCTATTAAGGCAACTATCATATCACCATTGCGCACAGTATCGCAGGTATGTACAAAAATCTGATCTCCGCTCATAATTCCGGCATTAATCATACTGTCACCCTTCACTTTCAAAGCAAAGGTTTCACCGCCGGCCGGGATGTATTCCGCCGGAATCGGAAAGTAACTCTCAATATTTTCGGCTGCAAGAATCGGCTGCCCGGCTGCAACAGTGCCGACAACAGGAATGCTCGCCATTTCATGCCGAACCATTTGAAAACTGTCTTCCATAATTTCAATCGCACGCGGCTTCGTAGGGTCACGTCTAATATAGCCGTTTTTCTCCAATGTTTCTAAATGAGCATGTACAGAAGAGGTTGATTTTAAATTAACAGCCTCACAAATCTCACGTACGGCTGGCGGATATCCTTTTTTTAAAATTTCTTCTTTAATATATTCTAAAATTTCTCTTTGCTTTGCTGATATTTTGCCAAACTCCATTTAATTTCCTCCTTTTACCAACATCTAATTTTGTTAATTATAGCATACTGATTTTTAAAAAGCAAACATATATTCCAAAAATTTGTTCGATTTATGCTTGACAAAAGAAAATATGTTCGATATAATTCAATTAATCCGAATACATGTTCGTAACATTTGTTCGTTTTTCAGAGGATTGCAGTGTTTCGTTTCACTGCAATCCCAATTCCCCAAAAACTTATCATTAAATTAAACATATATAAACTTAAGTGAAGCCAATTCACTCAGGAGGATTTCTATTATGAAACTCATAACAATGCAAAACGATGTTCCATTCTTACAAAAAGAATCTATACGCATAAGAGAGAGAGCAATACGCATCAATACGCGCAGACGTAAAACCGCATTATATAAACGTCTCATAGCAAGCGGCTGCTTTACGCTTGTTTTAGCTCTTACATTGAGCATTGCATTATGCAGCTTCTCAACAAAGGCTTCTGAAGACTCTAATGTATCAATGTACAAATATTATACAAGCATTCAAATTACAGCCGGTGATACATTATGGAGCATTGCCGAAAAATATGATGCGCCTCATTCAGATTCTGTTATGAATTATATTGATGAAGTAAAGGAAATGAATGGTCTGGATGACGACTCATTATTGAGCGGCCAGTATTTAATTATCCCTTATTATTCAGATGTGTTTATTGAGTAATAATTTTGATAGAAACATAATGATTATTAGGTATTGTATAAAAGCCGAGATGAGTGTATAATCTATCTATCGGATAAATATCAGTTTTTCCGATAGATAGTACAATTATGATTCATAGAGAGGACTTTTATATTATGGGAAAAGATTCTGAATATTATAAGAATAAAAAAAAGGTACAAACATTAAAATTACGCGAGCTGTTAAAGCTGCTCCCCCCCTATGCAGTAGATTATATTTACAGCAAAGAGGTTTCAACACAGACAAGCACATTGATTTCATATTGTTATGATCTATTGACCTTTTTCCGTTTTATAAAGGAATGCAATCCTTTCTTTGCCAATACTGAAATTACTAAAATACTGCTAAAAGACATTGAAAAATTATCTTCTGAAGACATTGTTGAATACCAACGTTATTTAGAGCTGAATGAAGACGGTGAAAAACATGAAAACGGTAAGAAGGCAATTGCACGAAAAATGGCTCCGCTGCGCGGCATGTTTCAGTATCATTATGAGCATAAATATATCGAAAATAATCCAATGCTTTTAGTTCCATTGCCAAAGCTAAATAAGGATAAAAACATAGTTCGTATGAATTCTATGGAAATTAATTCCATCTTAAATGTAATCGAATATGGCAGTCAGCAAATGAGTGCCAGACAAAAAACCTTTTTTGAAAAAACAAAGGAACGTGATCTTGCTATTTTAACACTTATGCTGGGAACCGGAATTCGTGTTTCAGAGTGCGCCGGACTAGATATTAATGATATTGATTTACAAGGAAACTCTTTTACAATTGTCAGAAAAGGCGGCGGGCAAGATATTCTTTACTTTGGTTCTGAAGTTCACGATAGCTTAAGTGCTTTTATAAACGGCTCCCGTGCCAGACAAATTCCGGAAAAGGATCACGAAAAAGCTCTTTTTCTTTCCATTCAAAATAAGCGTATCAGCATCGATGCCGTTGAAAACCTTGTGAAAAAATATGCGAATATTGCTGTACCAAATAAAAAAATCACACCACATAAACTTAGAAGTACCTATGGTACTGCTCTATACCGTGAAACAGGCGATATTCGACTGGTAGCCGATGTATTAGGCCATGAAAATATAAACACTACTATTGACTATTATGCAGCGATAGACGATGAGCATAAACAATTAGCTGCAAAAGCTATAAAATTAAGGGATTGATTTTGATTTATCTCATATTTCTTCGGAATCAAGCACTACCGTAAATGGTCCATCATTTATTAAGGAAACTTTCATATCAGCACCAAACCGACCCTTTTCCACTGTCAGATTGCTATGGGAGCATTCCTTTATTATATATTCATAAAGCATATTGGCATGTTCAGGAGCACCGGCATGAATAAAGGATGGACGATTTCCCTTTTTGCAATCCGCATAGAGGGTAAATTGAGAAACTAATAAAAGCTCTCCGCCTACATCTTTCAGGGCAAGATTTGTTTTGCCGGCTTCATCTTCAAATATCCTAAGTCCTATTAATTTCTTTATCATTTTATTTGCAATTTCTACCGTATCCGTATGAGTCACCCCGATGAACACAAGAAATCCTTTTTCAATTTCAGCAATCACTTCCCCTTCAACAGTTACACTTGCCTCTGCAACACGCTGTATTACAAATTTCATTTATTTTTTCTCCTTTGATACTATTTTATCTTTAGTGCTTATCCTTATCCATAAAAATCCCGATACAATTTATAGTACCGGGATTAACATATCTATTCTTTAGCTTCAAACGTCTTAGCAAAGTGTTCTAACAAATTTACTGTCCCATCGATACCAAGTATCTCACTATTGACAGTTAAGTCATAGCTGGAAGCCAGACCCCATTTTTTAGAGCTGTAATAATTATAATAACTTTGTCTCTGCTTATCTTTCCTTACAATCGCTTCTCTTGCCTTTGGCAAGGTCATCTCGTATTTTGACATAATCCTTTGTATTCTTGTGTCTAAATCTGCCTGAACAAAAACACTGATTGCATTTTTGTAATCTGCAAGCACATAATCTGCGCATCTGCCAACAATTACACAGGACCCTTCATTTGCAAGGTTTTTAATCGCATCATACTGTGCAAGAAAAATTTTTTGACTAATCGGCATATCAACAAGAGCCGCCGAATTGTAGCCAAACGAATAAGTATCCATTACCAAATTATACAAGAAGCTGTTAGTTGGCCTCTCATCATGATTCTTAATCATCTCTTCACAAAATCCACTTTCTTTTGCAGTTCTTGTGAGAATTTCTTTATCGTAAAAAGGGATGTTCATCTTTTTGGCAAGCTTTTCACCGATTTCTCTTCCACCCGAACCGTATTGACGCCCAATTGTAATAATGGTATTCATAGCCATTCCTCCTTCTAGACAATCATCTTATATATACATTATACAAAATAATTGTAAGAAACTCAATTCTTTTACCCAAATTAACCAATTCCATTTATTGTATTCTTTTCTCGCTTAACTAAGAATATTTAGTAAATGTTGAAAATATTCCGGTAACGGTGCAGAAACTTCTAAGTATTGTCCGGTGGCCGGATGCCTTACGCCAAGAATTCCGGCATGAAGAGTCTGCCCATCTAAATGATATTTAGATGGCCGATTCCCATAAACTGTATCTCCCAGTAAGGGATGGCCGATACTTGTCATATGCACCCTGATCTGATGTGTACGACCTGTTTCTAATTGAATACTAACATAAGTAAAATTTGAAAATCGTTTTAAAACCTCATAATGAGTAACTGCATCCTTGCCATTTTCATAATTAATTGCCATTTTAGTACGTATCTTTTCGTCCCGGCCAATCGGTCCTTCAATTGTTCCTTTTTCATTTTGCATTTGACCATGAACAATTGCAAAATACGTTCGTGTAATAGAATGCTCCTTTAACTGTTTGGCAATTTCCAAATGTGTTTTATCGTTTTTGCAAACGACAATAACGCCCGTAGTATCTTTATCGATTCTATGTACAATACCTGGACGAAGCATGCCATTAATATCGGATAGAGTATCTTTACAATAATGCAAGAGACCATGAACGAGAGTACCGGTATTATGGCCCGGCGCCGGATGCACTACCATATTTTTAGGTTTATTAATAAATAGTAAATCCTCATCTTCATATAAAATGTTAAGCGCCATTTGTTCCGGTATAATATTGGGTTCTATCGCTTTTGGTATTTCAAATTTTACTTCTTCTCCCTCACTCACACGATAGCTGGCTTTTACAGGCTTGGCATTTATATATACCTTTCCATCTTTTATCAGTTTTTGAATAAAAGAACGAGACAGAGTATGCAGTGTGTCAGCAATTACTCTGTCAATCCGTTCATCTTCCTGTTCATTTAAAATGGAAATACATATTATATTTTGTAAATCCTGGTCCTCCATAACTTCAGCATCCTCTCTAAGTTAATAAATATTATATTTTCAGTTTATTACTGCCAAAATTAAATCTTAGAAATAGGAGATCCTCTTCTTTATAATAAAATAAATATAAAATAATTAAAATTGCAACACCGAATGTAACATATATATCAGCTACATTGAATACAGGAAAATCAATCAATACAAAATAAAAGAAATCCACAACATAGTCATAACGTAATCTATCTATCATATTACCGATTGCACCGGCAGAAATTAAAATAATACAGCCATGAAGCCAATTATACTTTTTCCTGATTGGTGCTTTTATAAGAGCATAAGCAAATAACGTCAAAATTACAACGGCACTAAACACAAAGAAAAGCTTTTGATTTTGCAGCATTCCGAAGGCAGCACCACGATTTTCCAAGTAATGAAGTACAAATACGTCTTCTATTAGAATAAAGTCTGATTTTCCTTTGAGATAATCAACTGCCATATTTTTAGCTGCCCAGTCCCCAATTACTAAAAGCACGATAAAAATAAAATCGCCAAAGAGCTGTAACACCTTCTTTTTCTTATTCATTCCTGTCTTCCTCACTATAGTAAATTTCTTTAATGGCGTTTATTATCTCATCATCTGTTACCGTGGAATCAATAACAGCTTTGCCGACTTTTTTTAATAAAACAAATTTTATTTTATCAGCCTGCATTTTCTTATCATTTTTTGTATACGAAAGGATTTTATCCGGCTCAATATCACTGATAGAAATCGGCAGATTAAATGGTACAAACATATCTCAGGTTTCATAATA
>CAYPIB010000021.1:0-24012 GCA_964410675.1 uncultured Roseburia sp. | reverse complement strand
TACAAGTGCATATTTATCTGCAACAACAAATTGTGAAGTAAATAATGCAGCAATTAAAGCTAGTATTTGAGCTGGAGAAACCTGAACTGCCGAAAGAGCTCGACAGACTGCTGGTCAGCTTCATAAAAGCTGCGGCAGAATCATCATCGCAGGAATTTTTCCATGAAATGTATGCCGCCGCAACAATCCCAAGGGCAACACATTCGCCATGCAGAAGTGTGAAATTCATATATTTTTCAATTGCATGCCCGATTGTATGTCCTAAATTTAAAAGTGCCCGCTCGCCTTTTTCAGTCGGATCCTTTTCAACTATGATACGTTTTACATGACAGCTTCTTTTAACTAGTTCCGTCAGCGTTGACAAGTCTCGTTCAAAAATCTCATACATACTGGATATAATCCATTCGTAAAAGATACTATCTTTTATCAGACCTGCCTTTAAAACTTCAGCCATTCCCGCATAATACTGTCTGTCGTCAAGATCCTTAAGCACAGCTAAATTTGTATAAACAAGCCTAGGCATATGAAATGCTCCTACCATATTTTTGTAGGACAAAAAATCAACACCTGTCTTACCGCCAATACTGCTGTCAACTTGAGCAAGCAGTGTCGTAGGTACTTGAACAAAATCAATACCTCTTAAATAGGTTGCGGCTATAAAACCGGTCAAATCACCAACAACACCACCACCTAGTGCAATTAGTAAATCATTTCTGTCAAATTTCTCAGTAATCAAAAATTCATAGATTGTTTGAACCGATTCCAAGTTTTTACTTTTTTCACCCGGTTCGATACTGTAAAATACCACGTTATGATATACACTTTCAAGCAATGAAAGAATCTGTTCCATATATAGCTTTTCAACATTTTTATCGGTTATAATACATATTTTGGCATTGTCCTTACCCAGAGCCTTTAGTTCTTCTTCCAGTCGGGAAAAGTCTTGCTCAAATACAATTTCATAACAAAGTTTTTTATCTTTTAATATCTGCATGCGGTTTGTTGATTCTTCGCTCACAATCTTTTTACCTCTTTCTTTCCTATGATATAAAAAGAGGCTGCACAATCTGCGCACCCTCACATTTTTATTATTTGCGCTCCTGTCTATAGACCATTATTTAAAGACGGAACATCAAAAGAACCGGATAAAATTTCTTGGAAATCTCCAGAAATATCAACACTTGCCGGAGTGATAATAAATATATAATGAGAAATTTTTTGAAGATTGCCAGCAATTGCAAAGCAGGAACCCGAAGTAAAGTCAATAATTCTTTGTGCAATATCGACATCAAGTCCTTCTAAATTTAATACTACAGTCCGGTTTGCTAACAATGTTTCTGTAATTTCCCTAGCGTCTTCCACTGATATTGGTTTGATTACACATACTTCCATACCATTTCCACCTACTTTTCTCGTTGGCCTCATAGGAGTTACTTTTGGTGTGGTTTTCTTTACAGCTCTATCCTCGAAGTCATCAAAATCGTCAAACTCTCTTACTGGCTTTCGCTTCGGCTTTTCTTCTATTTCTTCTTCATCGTCGTAGTAATCATCATATAAATCATCATCATCTTCATCATTTAATTTCATGGCATTCAAAAACTTGTCCATTACTCCCATTTTAAACTCTCCTTACTTTTACATCATATACTATATGATCTTTCTCCAAAAATACCTGTCCCAACACGTACAAAAGAAGCACCTTCTTCGACGGCAACCTGATAATCACCAGTCATTCCCATTGAAAGATATTCTATAGATACATTATCAATGTTTTTCTGCTTTATGTCAACATATAATTGTCTTAGTTTTACAAAATGCTGCCTATTTTCCTCTGGATTCTCTACATAGGGGGCGATTGTCATATAGCCTTTTATTAAAATATTGGGCAGTTTTGCTATTTCTCTTGTCAGGCTCTCGGCCTCTGAAATAGTACAGCCGTATTTGCTATCCTCACCTGCCACATTTACCTCAATTAAAATATTAGCTATTACATTCTTTTTTAAAGCTTCTTTATTGATTGCCTCCGCAAGCCTCAAAGAATCAACACTATGAATAAGAAATGCTTTATCGACAATATATTTTACTTTATTTCTTTGTAAATGCCCTATCATATGCCATTTAATATCCTTTGGCATCCTTTCATATTTATCAACTAGTTCCTGCACTTTATTTTCACCAAAATGCCGGCAGCCATGGTTGTAAATTTCTTCAAGCATTTCAATCGGCTTTGTTTTACTCACTGCAATTAACGTTACATCTAAACTATCTCTTCTTGACTTTTTACATGCATGCCGGATATGTTCTTCCACCATATCGTAATTTTCAGTCAACATATAAACTCACCTCCTGCTCATTGATGTCTTTATCAATGCATAAAGTCATCCGATTCAACACTTTGTGCATCTAATACAATATGGTCATAAACACTAAGTCCATATTGAGTGTTGGATTTCACAATAGAATACTCATCATTTGCATACAACACTGTAATTTCTTTAAAATCTGCATAACCTTTATTAATATTAAAAACTCCTATGAGTGTGCCAACTTTACTAATCGGATATTTTTCCGTCGAATCCGGCTTACAAATATAATCACCGATACGAAGCTCTGCTGTATCCAAGTAATAATCTGTTTCTGATTCGGAATATAAGCCCGTCTCTACAAATTCTGTCGTAACTTTTCCATCCTCTCCGTAAGTTTCCCGCATAACACCGCTACTGGAACTATTACCGCCCTTTATAATATAATCCTTTGGAATTAAATAAAACTCCTTTTCCACGATTGCACTATTAGGAATCTTTAATCCCTCTTCTTCCTCTTGTATAATCTCTATATCAATAAAGCGGTCTAGCGCAAATGTTATCATAGAATTATTAAAATCAAGCTGCACATAAGTACCATCACTATTATTCAGTACACTTACTTCTGCCCAAGACGTATATTGGTTCTTAAGAAACTTTACCTTTACATATTCTTTTTCTCGTAATTCCTTTGCCCGGTTTTCTTCCATTGGAATGATAATCGACCAATTTTCTTCTGTTATTAACTTATAAACAGTATCTTCGCTGTTTAAAAGCTCGTTGCTGAGAAGCTGTTTCTTTTTATATCCCTTCTCTTCAAAATGTTCTTTTGTAATGTTGGCTGGTTCTAAATTTTCATAGCCATCTATATAGTAAGCGACAATGCCGCTTGTTGCTGCCGAGCAAAAATTAACACTTCCTCCTGATTGGTTCGAAATATCATCAATATTACTCAGCATATTATAGTTGGAAAGTTTTAATGCCGTACCCTCTAATAAGCGTTTAAAGTCATATAAGCTTTTGAAGTTCTTCCCTGAAAAGGAATGTTTAAATTGTACCATATCACTTCTAAGTTCATTTAAATCTGAGGATGAAAATTGGATACTCTCATCATCCATCGCCAGCAAATCTGCAACCTTTCCACTCTCATCTGCTGTATAAACAAGATTTCCAACACCAATGTGCTCTCCTTCCCTGGCAAAATAATTAACATATCCAGATCCGGTGGCTTTTACAGGTTCCTCAGTCCTTACCGCAATTCCTTTATAAATGTTAGATATACTTAAGGAACCAGTAGTGACTTCGTATCCAACAATATGTTTTGAAGTAATATACATATAAACACAAATAATAATATAGATAAAAATAATACCAAATATAATCATACCAATATTAATATTTAATGGTTTGCGATGTTTTATTATTTTCGCACTTGTTCTTCTTTTCTTTTTTGCCACGAAACTACTCCTTTATTTCAGAAGATTAATACTATAAACAATAAGAACGTTCTCTTTCCTATGTTATAAAAAAGCCTCGGAGGCTTTCCGAGGCTTTCATTGCCCATTTAATTTTCCTAGAGGGAAATCATTATCTTATCCTTCAAACTGTCTGATAATTCATGTGCATCTTTACTAATGCTTATTACAATATTAATCTGAAACTGTTCACTTAATTTTTCTAATTTTAAAATGATATTGTCTAAACTTCCTTCATCTTCGATACATGCAATTGTCAAAAAACTATCTAAATACATCTGTTCTAAATCATGATCCTGAGAGATAATACCTGTTAAAAATCCTATAAATTCACTATTGTCAGCAATCGGATAATCAAAAACATTTATCAAACGAACTTTGTTGTTTAATTCAAACATATGTTTTGTACTTTTATCCAAATAAACAATACTTCCCTTTGCAGCACCTACTTTTTCATTTACGATGTCAAGTAAATGCTTCGTTTTACCCTTCCCTTTATTGCCTACAACTAACTGTACCATATGTAATCCCTCCTATATGAAGATATTTTTATTATAGTTTATTTTAGTAAAAAACTCAACCTCTATTTACTTATTTCTCCAAGCATGTCAGTCATCTCTTCATAGAGCTTTGCCCGTTCAGAACATTTCAAAATTACTGATACATATGGATTACCTGCCGAGTCTTTGGCATATAAAATCAGACAATTTTTGGCTGCAGCTGTAGTACCTGTTTTTCCGCCAATTACTTTTACATTGTCTGGCGGTACAGATGTTCCTTGAATGTATTGATTCGAATTTTCACAAGTAAGTTCTTTACTCTTGCCATCCTTATCTTTATACACGGTACTATAATTGGTCAAATTTATTATTTGATTAAATTCTTCATATTCTATTGCTTCTTTAAATATTAAATATAAATCATAGGCTGTTACATAATGCCCTTCTTCTGTCAATCCGTGCGGATTTTTGAAATGACAGTTGGTAGCTCCAAGAGACACAGCTTCTTTATTCATGAGTTCACAAAAAGCCTCCGTACTTCCTGAAATGCCCTCTGCAATTAACACTGCCGCATCATTTCCGGAAGGAAGAAGCAGTGCATGAAGAGCCTGCTCTAATGTCATCGTATCACCAGGCTTCAGCCCAATCAAGGTTGCGCCCGATTCACTGATTTCAACATTAGAACTAGCTGTATATACATCATTCAAATTTCCGTACTTTAAAGCAACCAGTGCAGTCATAATTTTAGTTAAGCTGGCTGGAGCCATTTGTTCCTGTTCATTTTTAGCATATAAAATCTGCTTATTATTTAAATCGCATAGAAGTGCCGCTGCTGATTCCTCAATTGCAACATCGTTTTCTGAAACACTTTTAGACTTTTCTACGCATAAGTCACTTGCAAAGCCTAAAGCGGCCTCACTTGCTGTTGTTTCTAAAAATCGAAAACTTGATACGTTTGATTCCATACTGTATGCCATATCATACTGCTCATTGCCGCATCCGGTCAATGAAAATATGCAAAGTATGAAAGCCGCACTTAAAGCCTTTCTCTTATTTGTACATTTCACGCCACTCTAAATCTCCTCTGTCTAATGATTTAATCAGCAATTCAGCTGATGCTAAATTTGTTGCCAGCGGAATATTGTGCAGGTCACAAAGCCTTACGACATTATTTACATCCGGCTCATGACTTTTTACGGTAAGGGGATCTCTTAAAAAGATAACTAAGTCAATCTGATTATGTTCAATCTGAGCTCCAATCTGTTGAGCACCGCCTAAATGTCCTGCCAAATATTTATGTATACTCAGATTTGTTACTTCCTCAATTAAACGCCCTGTTGTTCCGGTTGCAAACAATTCATTTTTGCTTAATATCCCCCTATAAGCAATACAAAAGTTCTGCATAAGTTTTTTCTTCGCATCATGTGCTATTAATGCAATATTCATATTAATACCCTCTCTCTTGATTTAACTGTATTTTCTTATTCCCTGTAATCCTACGTTTAAAACAAACCCCATACCCATATAAAGACTGACTAGAGAAGTTAAACCTGCACTGACAAACGGCAGAGGTATCCCTGTATTTGGTATGACTCCAGTTGCAACTGCAATATTCATAAAACTTTGAATACCAATCACAGTTGCCATACCAGTACAAATAAGTGTCCCCCCCAAGTCCTTGGCTCGTTTTCCTATGAGCACACATTCAATTGCTATTAAAACAATTAATACGACGACAGTGCAGCTACCGGCAAAGCCCATTTCTTCACCAATAATCGCAAATATAAAATCCGTCTGCGGCTCAGAAATAAAATTACCATTTTTTACCGAGCCTACTTCATTGTTTTTGTATCCCTTTCCAAATAACTGACCGGAACCAATTGCAATTTTAGAATTTTCCTGCTGGTATCCTGCTGTATTCTTATATTTCTCAGGATTAAAAAAGGCCAATATTCTAGTCTGCTGATAATCATCTAGAATATTTTGATTCGGCTGCAATACCAGCAGTAAAAAAATAACTGCAAGCGGAATGACAATCGCAATGGTTGTAAATATAATTTTGTAACTAAGCCCGCCAACAAAAATCAATACACAAAATAAAACTGCGATTAAAATCGTTGTTGATAAATCAGGCTGTTCCGCCACCATATAAAGAGGCAGCGCTGCTAAAATTACACAAGAAAACCAAACTTTAAACTGATTTAGCTTTTCTCTATGTTTCATGATATACTGTGCAAAGAATAAAATCAATAGTATTTTAGTAGTTTCTGAAGGCTGGAAACGTATCCCCGCGATAGTAATCCAACGAGTTGCGCCTCCGGTCTTCTCCCCCATAAATTCAACGAGTAATAGCAATATAAAGTTTAATCCATACATAATCCAGTAAAACTGCAAAAAGAAACTATAATCAAACAGGGAAATGACTATCATGAGAAATAATCCCATAATAAATCCCAGTATCTGTTTGCTTTGATAC
Source organism: uncultured Roseburia sp. (assembly GCA_964410675.1). GTDB lineage: Bacteria > Bacillota > Clostridia > Lachnospirales > Lachnospiraceae > RGIG3040. The sequence continues at coordinate 17,258 of CAYPIB010000021.1, read as the reverse complement.
TCCTCATTGGCACTTGCAACCGCAAAAATTCCTATAATTGTTAATGCCATTAATAATATTACTAATTTAAAGTCATAATCCCTGATACGATATCTTTTTAACATTTTAATCACCAGAATACATTTATTTTTCGTTTACTCACTTGTATTTCCATCTTATTAGTATCTATTTGCATATATTTAGATATTACCTTTGCAATATCCCTTTTAATATGTTCCATAACCTCCGGCGTACAATTGATTCTGTCCGAAATAAGTAAAATCTTCAGACGATCCTTTGCTATATCACTAGAGCTCTTCTTTTTAAAAATGCGTAATAATTTATTCAAAGCTATGTTCCTCCCTCAATTATATTTTTTGAAAAATACCGCCAAAACGGAACCAAATCGATTTTTCTTTTTCTAGATCAAGGAACGGAACTTCTTCTCCGAGAATTCTTCTGCAAATATTCATAAATGCTCTTCCAGCACCTGTATTACCGCACACAAGTGGTTCTCCCTGGTTAGTAGCAACGACAACATTCTCATCATCATAAACGGCACCCAGCAGCGTCACTGATAGAATATCTACAACATCATCCATGCTCATCATGTCACCACGTTTAATCATGTCCTGACGAAGACGGTTAACAACTAGGTCTATTTTGCTAAGCTCGTGGGCATTTAGCAAACCAATAATCCGGTCTGCATCCCGGATTGCTGAAACTTCCGGGGTAGTTATAACAATTGCCCGATCCGCACCAGCGACGGCATTTTGAAATCCTCTTTCGATTCCTGCCGGACAGTCGAGAATGACAAAGTCAAACTGTTCTCTTAGAAGCGTTGTTAATTTTCTCATCTGTTCAGGATTGACTGCTGTTTTATCCCGTGTTTGAGCCGAGGGCAGCAAATATAAATTGGGATATCGTTTGTCTCTTATAAGCGCTTGTTTTAAACGGCAATTACCCTCTACTACATCTACCAGATTATAAATAATCCGATTTTCCAGTCCCATAACAACATCAAGGTTACGAAGACCGATATCTGTGTCAATCAATACTACTTTCTTGCCAAGATAGGCAAGGCCTGTACCAATGTTTGCGCTTGTAGTTGTTTTACCTACACCGCCTTTTCCGGACGTAATGACAATTACTTCACTCATATTAAATCATCCTCCTAAACTTATATTTTGTGAAATATTGTCCCCTAAATCAAGACTAAATGAGAAATTGATTTAGTAATTCTTCCGTAAATTTAATTTCTTCTATCACTACAGTATTTTGCTTCCTATATGCAATCTTTGGTACTTGCTTTGGCTTAATCAGCCATTTATTTTGTTTTTCGGAGAACTTTCCCTTTGCATCGGCAATCCGAAGCTTTTGGGGTGCCATATCCAGTGCCAGCACAAAATGATTCTGTCCATCCGCACCTGCATAGGCCTCTCCGTATAAACCACCTAAAATAACAATATTTTTTTTAGAGATAATAGTAGAATTAGGATAAACATCTCCTAATATTACAATGCTCTTTTCTGTCTCTAAAACTTGTCCATCTTTCAAATTTCCTTTATAAAATTGACCTGCATTTTCAGCCTGCTCATACTCAAGTTGACTAATCGCCTTCAAAAATGTATGCTCTGTCTCTTCATCCCGTCCTACAATACAAACAATCTGGATACTGCAGGCACTGACTATCTCATTTACTAAAATACGTTCTTCCTGTTCGGTTAACTTTTTACCTTCGAACGTCAAAGCTGTCTTCGTATTTTTAAAAAATTTCTCAGACTCTTTAAATTTCGTCTTAATTTCTTTTACTATCTCTTCAAATAAGGCTTCCTCATTCATATAAATTTTAAGTCCATAAGGAAAGCTTTTTATACTTACATGATTTGTCATAAATCCACCTGTTATCTGTTTCTATTATTTTTACTGTTCTCTGACATTCACAGCGCCGCTTTGCTGAATCGTACCTGTCAGCAGATTCTCTTCCGAATCCAGCTTATAATGATATTTAATTACGTCCTGCGTTACCTGAGCAGCATAATCAGATGCATATCCAAATGCAATACGTGTTGCAATTGCGATTTCCGGATTATCATAAGGCGCAAATGCAACAAACAGCGCATGGTTTGGCCGCGTTGTTATCTGCTGTGCCGTACCTGTTTTTCCGGCAACCTGAACCGTCATTCCATCATAATACTTTTTGTTCTCAATAACCTTACGCATACCTTCGTGTATCGTGTTCCATGTACTTTGTGCAAATTGTATTTCATTACGGACTTCGGGTGTAAAATCCTTTATCATCTTACCATTTGAATCACTGACATAATCCAAAAGGCTAAGATTATAGCATGTCCCTTTATTTGCAACTGCTGTCATATAGCGTGCGAGGCCGACGGTTGAAAAGTTGTTGCTTCCTTGACCGATTGAAGAACGGATTGCATCAGTATCTGATATTTTAGGTTCTTCTTCTGCAATTTCTACTCCTGACTTTTCACTCAGTCCAAATAAGTCAGCATATCCAGCAAGCTTTTCGAGGCCGGCTTCACTATCATACTTTCCGCCGCTTAAGCCTAATCGATATCCCATTTCGCAAAAATAATAGTTACAAGAGTGCGCAATACTGTTCTCTATTGCCAAAGAGCCATGACTGCTTGGATAAACCCAGCAACGCACCTCCGGCAAAATTGTATTCCAAATTCCCCTGCAGGTAACAGTTTCTCCGGTACTTACAATTTGTTCCTCTAATGCAGCGGCTGTTACAAGCGGTTTATACGTTGAGCCCGGTGCAGAAAGCTGCTGCGTAGCATAATCCCACATCGGCTTTGATAAATCTGCAGTAATCTCCGCATAATAATCTGCATCAATCGTATTTGCAAGCCGGTTATTGTCATAACTGGGATAGGATACAAGTGCTCTGACTTCTCCGGTTTTCGTATCCGTTACAACCATCGAACCCGAACATGGGTCCAGTGCCAGCTGCGCCGGTGTAATATCTAAATTTTTTATTTTATCAATCATAAAGCTGTACGATGAAATGGTGCCATTTACAATTCCTTCTTTTTCTTCATCGGTACCGTCAATAACCTTTTGTTCAAATAAAAGAATGCAAACCTGCCGGCCGGTAAGAGAATTGTCCCGAATCATATATTTATATATTTTCTTTTGAAACAGGTTATCTTTGTACAACTGTTCCTTAATATAGGTAAGTAATGCACTATATACTTGATCGGAGTCCAAATATTTAGATTCAATCGGAAGCTTTGCCGTATTAATCCAGTTTTGAGAAATCACTTCCATTAAATACTCCTTAAGACTTCCGGTTTCACTTACCCACGCCTTATATGCCGTATTTTCTTTATCTATCTCATCCTTATTTATAACTCCATGCTCTTCAAGCATAGTTGCAATATAGTATTCATATACTTGATACTCTTTCGTTAAACTTTCATATGGAGTATTGAGTGTTGTAAGTTCCTCCTGTAATTTCTGCATGACTGCATTTCTTTTTTGCAGGTAGGATTGGTATACTTCTTTTTCTGTTTCTTTTGCATCCGTTTGTGAAAAATGATTAATGTCAATAATACTATTGTTGATGAGAGCAAAATAAACATCATCGATTGGTATTCTGATTTTCGATGCACTGGCATTTTCAGCTGCAACATACTCTTTAATATTATCTATAGAATCAATTAGAATTCTAGCAATTTTTCGCTCTAGCAAACAATAAACTGCCTTTTGTAAATCTTTATCAATCGTAAGATAAATATCATTTCCGGCTACCGGATTCGTCTGGCTCGTTACTTCAACAATCTTACCAAGATTATCTACGCATACATATTTTTCTCCGTTCTTACCTTGAAGGTAAAGCTCCATTACCTGCTCCATGCCGGTCTTTCCAACAATATCATTCCGAGAATAATTTTTATTTTCGGCCGAAAGCTCCTGATATTCCTCTTCTGAAATTTTACCTGTATATCCTAAAATATGCGAAAAGTAAACACTATCTACATAACGTCTGATTGTTGTCTCCTGAATCTCCACACCTTCTAACAGCTCTTCATTTTCCATGACTGCCACAACCGTCTCATTGGAAACGTCGTTTGCTACTACAGTAGGTATGAATTTCGTATAAATATTCAGGCTGAGTCCATAGCGGATTGTGACTAATTTTAAAACCTCTGCTTTTGAATAGCCCTGTCCTACTTTAAAATTCTTCTTTTCCGTGTCTGTGTATTCACCAATTTCATACTTTTTAGGACCTGCCATAAAATTGATGACATCTTCTGCACTGGCAGTCTGCTGGGCATAATCTAAATCATACGGATCACTTTCACCATATATATCAGCTAGAAAACGCAGCAGCTTTTTATCGGCAACCGTAAATTCATAATTGCCTTCTTTATTTAAAATAATATTAAAGTCATTCACAATAGAATCATTGTTTGCTTCAATAATATTAATTAAATCAAGTATGGTACTATTTAGCTTCTGGTTTTTTCCTTTGGCTGATTCTAATACATCTGTAATCGTAACAGAATATGCCAGTTCATTGGATGCAAGAAGCTCCCCATTTCGGTCATAAATCTTACCTCTTGTGCTTGGAATCGATATTGTTTTATCAATTTTCAGCTGAAAGTCTTCCTGCATTTTTTGGCCGCTTACAATCTGTAAAAAAAACAGACGGTAAATTAATATGCCCCCGAGAGCTAAAAATAAAAGAATTAACACAAAAAGTCTCGATGTTACCATATTAATAAATGCTTCTTTAATATTTCTAAACAAAACCTTTTTCGCTCCTTTTGTCTTCCTTATCCTCTAATTTATTATTGATAAACAATATAAGAGGATACAACGCAATGGTTACAACTATCGTATAAACAATTTCCGGAATAATAACATGTAATAAATAGTAACTAAAATGAAATCTGGAACGTAACAGGAATAATAATAAATAATTTAACATACAATAAATCAAATCGCTTCCCGTAATTAATGCTATTGGCAGTTTGACATCTTCTTTAAAAAAAATACTTTGGAAAATACCATTTCCATACCCTATGTACATATAAAGGAGTGCATAAAAGCCGAGCACTTCACCAAAATAAACATCGACTAAAACGCCGGAAAAAAAGCCTACCCATAAACCGCTTTTTCTTCCCCTCATAAATCCAAATGCTGCTGTCAGCACAATTAAAAGATTGGGGGATATATTTCCAAAAGAAATTGCCTTAAAAACGGTGCTTTGCAAAACAAAACATACAACCACCATAATTCCAATTACAATTTTACTCTTCATTAATTTGTTCCTTCTTGTTTACAATAATTAAAACTTCGTTCATATGCTCGAAATCTGCAGCTGGAATTATTGTGCCTGAATATGTCAAATTATTTTCATCCATAATTTTATCACTGACATACCCAATCAAAATTCCGGATAAAAATTTGCTGCTTACATTTGAAGTAACAACTTTATCACCAGTCTGAACCTTGCCATTTGTGTCAAGAAGCTGTGAATATCGAATCCTGCCTTCATTCATCAGCTCTAAATCACCGGAAATCATCATTCTGTCTGAAGTCGAAAGAATCATTCCGCCGACATTTGACTTATCATCAATAATGGATAAAACCTCTGAGGAAGTAGTACCTACCGAAACGACTCTTCCTACAAGCCCGCCATCGGCCATTACATTCATATCTACTTCAATACCATCGTTAGACCCCTTGTTTACCGTGAAGGTTTTGAACCAGTTCCCAGAGTCCATTGCAATCACTCTTGCCCCTATTTTCTCATATTCGGTATACTGACTATCAAGCTTGTATAAGTTCCTTAATCTGCTCAGTTCATAACGATCTTGTTGTAAAGCATTATTTTCTACTGTCAAATCGTCAAGCTCTTCCTTGAGCTTCTTATTTTCTTTTAATACATCCTTAAGCTGTCCTAATTCATCGGTCCGTTCTGAAATCCAGCCTCCGACACTTGCAATACCGTTTTGAAGCGGAGTGATTACAATTCCTATTACATTCCTCAGTGGATTTGAAATTGCATCCGTTGTAAAGGTAATTACCATAACAATAACACAAACTGTTGTCAGCATGAGTAACAAATATTTACTTGGTATTGTAAACTTTGCCTTTCGCCTTCTCATCATCTGCCTCCAAGACCTATTCCTTCAATCGAATATGCAACCGAACGGTAATTTTCATCTTTTAGTACTTTGGACAAACCAATTGCTACACTCTCCAATGGATTCTCAGCCATATTTACCTTCAGTCCTGTGCCTCTGCCAAGAAGTTCATCTAAATGATTCACTTGAGAAGCACCCCCGGTCAAATAAATACCATGTCTATAAATATCTGCCGCAAGCTCCGGCGGGGTTCTTTCTAATATAACCTTAATATTATCAATAATCATATCAAAGTGTTCTTTTAAGGCCTCGTCAACAAGCGTCGCCGGTATTTCACGTTCAACCGGTAATCCAGTAACAATATCACGTCCATAAACAATTGCACCGGTATCTTTTTCTACCAGCTCACCGAGTGACATCTTAACTTTTTCAGCTGTTTTACCGCCAATGATAAGGCTGTACTCTCTTCTGATAATATTGCGGATGGCATCATCAAATTTTTGTCCGCCGACTTTAATGAGCTTGCTGAGTACAATTCCCCCTAAAGATAAAATAGAAATCTCAGTTGTATCAAATCCAATATCTACAACGAGAACACCTTGCGAATTTTTGACATCAATGTCCTGACCAAGTCCACAGGCAATTGCTTTTTCTACTACCATGATTTTTTTTGCTTTTACATTTGCATTTTTTATTAATTCGTAAAATGCTCTTTTTTCTACTTCTGTTACATCTGTCGGCACTGCAATAACATATTCTGCCGCTTTTACGTTGCCCTTGCATAAGTCTGTAATAAAACATTTTACTAGAGTCTGCATATTTTTAATATCAGCGATCACCCCATTGGATAATGGATACGTAATACTTATATTGCTTGGTGCCTTTTCATACATGTCAAAAGCATCATCTCCATATGCAAACAAATAGTTCTTATTTTCAATGGCAATCATATTTTTAGCTTTAAAAATATGATCGTCTCCTTTTGCGTAAATTTTGATGTTACAAGTACCTAAATCTATTCCATACGCGCTTGCAGCCATTGTAATACCCCTTTCTCTTTTTATAAAATTCCTTGTTCTTTAAAGCTAGTATATCTTTTGTCACCAATAATAATATGGTCTAAGAGCTGCAACTCCATTAGCTCTGCTGCTTGTCTAAGTCGTCTTGTTATTAAAATATCATCCCTGCTCGGCGTCGGATCACCGCTTGGATGATTGTGAAGAATAATAACGCATAATGCATTCAGCATGAGTCCCTTTTTTAAAATGTCCCTGATTGGCAGAAGCGATTCGCTGATACTGCCAATTGTCAAATACTCTTCCTCTAAAAGCTGACCCTTTATATCCATATATAAAACAATCGTGCATTCTTTATCTAAATGACGCATTTGTTCCATATAATAGTCAGCAATAGAAACCGAATTATTAAAGCACATTTTTTCTTTTGCCTTTGTCATCGATATTCTTTTTGAAAGCTCTGCTATACATTTAATTTTGACAGCTTTTACCTCGCCTATACCTCGTATTTCCATAAGTTCTTTCATGGAAATATGGTAAAGCCCTAAAATTCCATGATCGCTGCGGCACTTGGATAATATTTTACCTGCCAATGACAAGGCATTCTCATTCTTTGTGCCTGTCCGCAGTATAATTGCCAGAAGCTCTGCATCAGTTAAATTTTCTCCTCCATATTTTATAAACTTTTCATAGGGGAGACTTTCTTTTATAAAGTTTTCCATTTCTTCCTTTCCGGAAGTCACAGACACAAAATAAAGCTTATAAAAATCGATAAGCTATGATTGCCAAAACGATTCCGATAATGCTGGCGATCGTAATTTTAACAGTAAGTCCAAAGCTTATGACTAAAATTCCTAAATTCAGTACAAAGGGTGTTTCCATCCCAAAAGTCTGACCGTAATTTAAAAAGGTATTCGGGAAGAGACTTCCAATGAATCCGCCGATAACAATACCGGATAAGATCATAAGGAAGCATGCCCAACCGTTTTTTCCTCTCATAAATTCCTCCATTTTTCTTTGGTTGCCACCTAGACATTGTATCATACTTAATCTTTTATGTACATAAACTTTGTGGCTTTTTTTTCGACCAAAACAGTCATAAAAAATCTCTAATTTAGGGTAATTAAGCCGGATTTTTTCATTTCCTGTAATGTTTTAAGAATACCGAATTTTCCATGCGGCCAAGTGAGTCCGCCTTGAAAATATACATTATATGGTGGTTTGATTGGTCCATCGGCACTAAGTTCGATCGAGGAACCTGAAATAAAGGCACCCGCCGCCATAATAACCTGATTGTCGTATCCTGGCATGTCCCAAGGCTCCGGTGTAACAAAACTGTCCACCGGTGCGCCGGCCTGAATTCCCCGGCAAAAAGCAATCACTCCCTCTTCTTTTCCGAAGGTAATTGCCTGGATGATATCAAACCGCTCCTCATTGCTGTTTGGAACGACGCTAAAGCCCAGCTTTTCATAAATATTTGCCGCAAAAACAGCACTTTTTAATGCACTTGCCGTAACTGTTGGCGCTAAAAATAAGCCTTGATAAAAGGAAGCTGATACTCCCAGTGATGCACCTACTTCCTTCCCAAGCCCCGGTGATGTCAGCCGATATGCCGCATTTTCAATGCATTCCTTTTTACCGGCAATGTAACCGCCGATTGGCGCAAGTCCTCCGCCCGGATTTTTAATGAGTGAACCGACGATCATATCTGCGCCAAACTCTGTTGGTTCACACCTCTGTACAAATTCTCCATAGCAATTATCAACCATACAAATTAAATCCGGCTTAATTGACTTGACGAAAGTAATGAGTGTGCCAATCTGCTCTACCGAAAGTGTTCTTCTTGTCTGATACCCTTTCGAGCGCTGAATCGTTACAAGCTTCGTCTTTTCTCCGATGGCCGCTTTGATTCCCTCATAGTCAAAATCACCATTTTCAAGCAAATCTACCTGCTTATATGATATACCATATTCTTTTAAGGAACCTTTAGAGGGACGAATACCGATTACCTCCTCTAAAGTATCATACGGCTTTCCGACCGGACTTAATAATTCATCTCCCGGCCGTAGATTTGACATAAGCGCAAGAGCAAGGGCATGTGTCCCGCAAGTGATTTGCGGGCGTACCAGTGCGTCCTCTGCGTAAAATAAGTTAGCATAAACTAACTCTAGTGTATCTCTTCCGAGATCGTTATACCCATACCCTGTTGTCCCGAGCAGACATGCTTCACTTACTCTTGCCTCCTGCATCGCTTTAATAACCTTTAACTGATTAAATTCTGCATTCGTATCAATGATATCAAAACGCGGCTTTAAGTCTTTTAAAATTTCTTCACCAAATAAATATACATCCTCATCGATTCCCATTGTACGGTAAAGTTCTTTTGTTGTGCTCATTATAATTCTCCAATCTGTTCCAGCATATATTTAAATATGATATCATTATTATAATTAAATTTAGATTTATCAATCCATATAACATCCCGTTCTCTCCGAAACCAAGTGAGCTGCCTTTTCGCAAAATGACGGGTATCTCTTTTTAAGATTGAAACAGCCTCCTCCAATGAAGAATCACCGTTTAAATAATCTAAAATTTCTTTATAGCCAAGCCCCTGCATGGAAACCATCCCGCGGGTACAGCCCATCTGCTTAAGCCGCCAAACTTCTTCGACTAAGCCTTGCTGCAGCATATGATCAATCCGCGCTTCTATTCTCTCATAAAGTCTTTTGCGCTCATCATTTAAGACAAAATAGGAGAAATGATAAGGAGAGGCTTTTTCCCTCTCCGCTTCATTGTGCTCGGATATTTTTTTTCCGGTTAATTCAAAAAACTCGATTGCCCTTATGACCCTTTTTATGTTATTTTGATGAATTGCCTGTGCCGATGCTTCATCGACGCTTTTTAATACATCATGTAAATAAGAATTGCCCTTCGTTCGTGCAATAGTTTCAAGCCTTTGTCTTATTTCGGTATTATCTTTATTTTCAGTAAACTGAATATCATATACAATCGATTGAATATAGAACCCTGTTCCGCCAACTAAAATAGGTATCTTTCCCCGGCTATAAATTTCCGCGATTGCCTCTTTTGCCATTTTTTGAAAAATTTGAACATTGAATTCTTCTTTCGGACTTAAGCAGTCTACAAGATAATGCCGGATGCCCTGCATTTCTTCTTTTGTTATTTTTGCCGAACCAATATCCATATATTTATATACCTGCATCGAATCAGCAGAGATAATCTCTCCATCCACTGCCTTGGCAAGCTCTATGGAGAGTTCTGTTTTTCCTACTGCAGTCGGTCCTGTTAGAATTATCAGCTTTGATTTTTCCATTCCTCTTCCCGCCTTTATGTTACAACACGTTTAAATTTCTTTTCTATTTCATATTTAGACATCGAAATAATAGTCGGTCTGCCATGAGGACAGTGGTAAGGATTTTCTAGTGTAAATAACGTATCTACAAGCCTTTTGGCTTCCTCACAGCTCAGCCTCTGATTTCCTTTCACAGCAGCTTTACATGACATACTGGCAATTTTAGATAAAACTAACTGATTATCTCCCTTTACCGGAAAATCCAAAAGCTCATCCAGTGTTTCTAAAAATAATTCCTTTTCATGATATCCGTAAAGTTCATTTGGTACACCCCGAATGGCAAATTCATCCCCGCCGAATTCTTCGACGATAAATCCCAACTCCTGAAAGTGTTCCTTATATTTTTCAAATACTGCCTGCTCTCTTTGAGTCATCGTAATAATGACTGGGGGATTTAAGTTTTGAATATCAATTGTCTTTTCTTTAAGCTGTTTCATAAATGCTTCATACTTAACCTTTTCATGAGCAGCATGCTGATCCATAATGAAAAGCTTATCTCCTAATGTCAGCAGCCAATATGTGTTAAAAATCTGTCCTAAAATTGCATACTCTTCTTTTGCCTGCGTCTCAAAAAAAGAATCCTCGAATAAAGTTAACTGATCCATATTATGCACATAAATCTGATCCTTTTGCTTGATTATATTAGGATTTTGTGTCTGAGCGCCTTTCTGTCTTTCCTCCCTTTCATCAGTGTTCCCTAAAATACGCTGATATGCCGGCGGTTCAAAAGCAGGTTCTTCTCTTAATCTATTTGTCTCAAACGGTTCCGGTATTTGCTTTGTCATTTCTTTTTCTACCTGACGCACCACTGACGCAGAAGGTTTACTGATTTCTGCCGCTTGTACAAGAAACTCCTTATGAAGCAGTGATTCTTTTACTGCCTCAATTAAAAAATGAGAAAACTCTGCCGTTCTTTCAATCCGAATATCCATTTTAGTCGGATGGACATTGACATCAATCCGCTGTGGATCAACGGTAAAATAAAGCACAACAAACGGGTATTTATGCTGCATCAATTTTTCCTGATAGCCCTCTTCGACGCATTTCGATAAAATCTGGCTTTTAATATATCGTCCATTTACAAAAAAGGTTTCAAAGCTTCTTGTTGAACGGTTTAATACCGGTTTTCCTAAATATCCGGATACCTTTAGTCCGTCCTCTTCCTTTTCCATATAAACAAGATTGTCTGCTGTTTCTCTACCATACAGCCGATACACAACCTCACATATATTTCCATTGCCGGAAGTATAAAATTTAGTCTGTCCATTATGTATAAATTTAAAGGAAATATCCGGTCTTGAAAGCGCAATCCGCTGAATTAAATCACTGATATATCCGGCTTCCGACACTGCCGACTTTAAAAACTTCTGCCTTACCGGAGTATTAAAGAAAATGTTTCTTGCTACAATCGTTGTACCATCAGGTGCTCCTACTTCTTCCGGCGGCTGCGCTATGCCGCCGGCACAATAAATCCTTGTACCGACAAATGCTTCCTCTGTTTTAGTAATGAGCTCCACCTGACAGACCGCACTGATACTCGAAAGCGCTTCGCCGCGAAAGCCTAAGCTTTGAACGGTAAATAAATCATCGGATGTTTGAATTTTACTCGTTGCATGGCGTAAGAATACTTTTGTAATCTCGTTTTTATTAATACCGATTCCGTTATCCGTTACACGGATTAAGCTCTTTCCGCCTTCTTTTATTTCTACCGTTATAATCGTTGCTTCGGCATCAATAGAATTTTCCACAAGCTCTTTTACTATACTGCAAGGACGCTCTACTACTTCACCGGCGGCAATTTTATCTACAGTTGCACTATCAAGTACATGTATCGTTTTCATCGTTCTCTCCTTTTTTGCCTTTACCATCTGTTGTTAATAGAATTTTGCAATTTATATAATGTATTTAAAGCATCAAGCGGCGTGAGATTGGATACATCTATTTCTTTTAATTCCTTTATAATATCCTCATCTTTGACCGTATCAAATAAACTCATCTGCTCTAAATCCACTTGGTCATATGATTTTTGCCTCTTCTTTTCATACTTCGTATCAACCGTTATATTTTGTATTTTTTCTGTAATATCATTATCACTGATCTGCTCTGCAATTTCCTTTGCCCGTCCGATGACAACCTCCGGTACCCCGGCAAGCTTTGCTACTTGGATTCCATAGCTTTTATCAGCACCGCCCTTTACAATTTTACGAAGAAAGACAATATCATCTCCCTTTTCTTTTACCGCAATACAGTAATTATTGACATTATTCATTTTACCTTCTAACTCCGTCAGCTCATGATAATGGGTCGCAAATAATGTTTTTGCTCCAAGCAAGCGTTTATTACTAATATGTTCAATCACTGCCCATGCAATCGAAAGGCCGTCAAAGGTTGAGGTTCCTCTGCCGATTTCATCTAAAATAAGGAGACTTCTTGCGGTCGCATTCCGTAAGATATTAGCAACCTCGTTCATTTCTACCATAAAAGTACTTTGACCGCTGGCAAGGTCATCCGAAGCACCTACTCTTGTAAATATTCGATCTACAATGCCTATCTTGGCACTTTTGGCCGGTACAAAGCTGCCAATCTGGCTCATTAATACAATCAGAGCCGTCTGTCTCATATAAGTAGACTTTCCTGCCATATTAGGACCCGTTATAATTGAAATAAGGTGCTTATTCTCATCCAAGAATGTATCATTTGCAATAAACATATCATTGCTTATCATTTTTTCAACAACCGGATGCCTGCCATCCTTTATTTCAATGATACCCTTTTCATTTAACTCGGGACGAGTATAATTATTGCGCTCCGCAACAAAAGCAAGAGAAGTAAATACATCCAGCTGTGCGATAGCTTTTGCCGTACACTGTACCCTTGAAACTGCCATTGCAATTGTATCCCTAATATCACAGTATAAATCATATTCTAAACCGTATAATTTATCTTCCGCATTTAAAATGGTATCTTCCAGTTCCTTTAACTTCGGCGTTGTATAACGCTCTGCATTTGCCAATGTCTGTTTTCTGACATAATCCTCAGGTACTAAGCCTTTAAAGGAATTTGTTACTTCAAAGTAATAGCCAAACACCTTATTGTATTTTATTTTTAAGTTTTTAATGCCGGTCCGCTCACGGTCCTGGCTTTCAAGCTCTGCCAGCCATTCCTTGCCCTGTGTTTTGGCACTTTTTAAATGATCAATATCCTCATTAAAACCATCTTTAATAATGCCGCCCTCTTTAATTGCAATGGGAGCCTCTTCTGTAATTGCCGCAGTTATTAAATCGAATAAATCCGAGAGATCATCTATATCACTGTCAATTGTTTGTAACAGTGGTTTTTTAAACTCTTTTAATACCGTTTTAATCGGAGTCAACATTTGAACCGAATTACGAAAGGCAAGTAAATCCCTTGGGTTTGCCGTTTTATAACTGATTTTTCCAAGCAGCCTTTCTAAATCATAGATTGGATTTAAATATTCCCTAAGTTCATCACGACTGACCATATTCGTATTTAACTCTTCAATCGCATCCAGTCTTTTTTCAATGTCAGTTTTTTCAATCAGCGGCTGTTCCACATAAGTTCTTAGCATTCTTGCACCCATTGCTGTTTTTGTCTTATCCAAAATCCATAAAAGAGAGCCTCTTTTTTGCTTTTCGCGTAATGTTTCCGTAAGTTCTAAATTACGCCTTGTGGAACTGTCTAACAGCATATATTTACTCGCAACATATGGATTGATATGGGTAATATGAGCCAGTGAATTTTTTTGCGTTTCATATAAATACTGCAGTACAGCACCTACCGCTATCTGCCCTGCTAAAAAATCATCAATGCCAAGAGCGGTCAGAGTATTTACCTTGAAATGCTCTAATAATAGCTTTTTACATGTATCGTCATCAAAATACCATGCGTCCAGATGATAAATCGTAATACCTAACCGATTTTTTAAATCATCTAAATCAATGCCGCTGACTAACAGTCCATCGTTGCAAACAAGCTCTGTTGGTGAAAACTTATTAATTTCATCTAAAAGCTTTTTATTATCCTCTACCTCTGTTACGTAAAAATCACCCGTCGTTATATCTATAACCGAAATACCGATTTTATTTGTTAAATAAACAACACACATGAGATAATTGTTTTTTGTTTCTTCCAGTGCCTGCATATTTAAATTTGTTCCCGGCGTTACAATTCGTACAACCTCGCGCTTCACAATGCCCTTGGCAAACTTAGGATCTTCCACTTGTTCACAAATTGCTACTTTATAGCCTTTTGAAACAAGCTTTGTCAAATAAGTATCCGCCGCATGGTGAGGAATGCCGCACATCGGTGCCCGCTCCTGCAGTCCGCAGCTTTTTCCGGTTAATGTAATTTCCAATTCTTTTGAAGCTGTTATCGCATCATCAAAAAACATTTCATAAAAGTCACCCAGACGGTAAAAGAGAATACAATCCTTATGCTGTTCTTTTGTCTCCATATATTGTTTCATCATCGGTGTTAATTCTGTCACGTTATTCTCTCCTTATACAATCTCCCCAAAATAATAAAACCCTTTACATTCTACAAGCTTTACGTTTATAAGCTTACCAATCAGTGTATGATCACCTTTAAAATGCACTAAAATATTACTTGATAATCTTCCGGTCATCAAGCTTTCATCCTGTGTGTTAACTTCTTCCACAAGCACTTCACACACTTGTCCTTCCAAACGCTTCACACGCTTTCTGGCTGTTTCCTGAACCACCTTTAAAAGCCGGTCAAAATTCTCTTTCACCTCTTCCTCTGAAACCTGATTATCCATCGCTGCCGCCGGTGTCCCGGTTCTCTTAGAATAGATAAAGGTAAATGAGTTTTCATATTCCACCTGTCTGACAACATCAATGGTTTCATCGATATCTTCTTTTGTCTCTCCCGGAAAGCCAACAATAATATCCGTTGTAATCGCTAAATCCGGAATCTCGTTTCGAAGCTTTCCGACAAGCTCTAAATAACTTTCTTTCGTGTAAATACGATTCATTGCTTTTAAAATTTTAGAAGAACCCGACTGCAACGGCAAATGGAGATGCCGGCATATTTTTTTAGAATGTTTCATCACTTCAATCAGTTCATCGGATAAATCCTTTGGATGAGAAGTCATAAAACGGATTCGCTTCAGCCCTTCAATTTGCTCTATCTCTTTTAAAAGCCCGGCAAAGGTCATCGGTGTTTCTAAATTCTTGCCATAGGAATTCACATTCTGTCCAAGCAGCATAATTTCGACAACACCTTCTGCAACAAGCCCTGTAATCTCTTTGATAATATCCTTGGGATTTCTGCTTCTCTCTCTGCCGCGAACATACGGAACAATACAATAGCTGCAAAAATTGTTACAGCCAAACATAATATTGATGCCGGATTTAAACGAATATTTTCTTTCAACCGGTAAATCCTCGACGATTTTATCGGTATCCTGCCAAATATCAATTACCATAGACTTACTTTCCAGCATCGTCACAAACAGCTCGGCAAATTTATAGATATTATGTGTTCCAAAAATCAAATCTACAAAAGAATAACTCTTTTTAATTTTATCAATGACACTTTGCTCCTGCATCATACATCCGCAAAGGGCAATTTTTTTATGGGGATTTTTCTTTTTAATGCTGTTTAAGTATCCCAGTCTGCCATAAACCCGCTGATTCGCATTGTCTCTTACGGTACAAGTATTATAGAGAACAAAATCGCTCTCTTCCTCTGTTCCTTCTACGAAGCCCATTTTTTCTAAAATACCGACAATCTTCTCGGAGTCTCTGGCATTCATCTGGCACCCAAAGGTATTGACGCAAAATGCCGGCGTATGTCCGAGCTTCTCAGTTAGCTTCTTTATCAGTACTGCTCCTTTTTCTATGAAATAGTACTGTCTCTGTGGCTCTTGTATTGGGACATCTTGTGAAATATCTATATAATCTATTGTTTTTTGTGTTCCTTTTGTCATGTTGTTAATCCTTTCATTAATGCTTGCGCTTATTAATTATAAATGAGAAGCTTCTTTTTTTCAATTCATTTCCAATAAAAACCCCTTCTTTAATCAAGAAGAGGTCTTTATATCTCGGAAAGTACTTTCTCTGTTTTCAAAGAAAAGACCGCCAGAGCGGCGGCCTGAAAGTAAATATTTACATTTTTATGTCTGATTAAGTGAAGAAACAGAAACCCAGGAAACGATTTCTTTGAGAAGGGCTTCCTCTACTCCATTATGTGTTTCGATTTTAGAAACAGTATGACTTTTGCTTCCGCACTGCGCTAATGGAATGGATTTTCCGCGTGTGCCAGAAAGCCCGCCGTATACTGCACCATTTTTGATTGTGACAACAGAACCGACTTTGATGACTGCCGGCTTTGTCGGTTCAGCAGTTTTGGGCATGTCAGAAAGAACATTTTTTACAAGCGTTTTAAATGTCGTCCATTCACTATTTTCAGTTCCAGCCATTTGTGCCGGACATGCTTTTCCGGTAACGTCATAGTGCCGAATAACATATGTGTCAACATCAGAAGCCGAAATTCCCAGAAGCTTACATAGGTATGCACAAAGATAAGCAGCATTGTTCTTTGTAATATCTGAAATCTTATAGTTTCCAGCGGTGCAGCACATTTCAATTCCGAAGCTGTTGGCATTTCTACATTCTCTATGCTGATAGCTTTTCCCACCACAATGCCACGCTTTATCACGAAGTTCTACGCTCTGAAAAATCGCTGTATCATCAACAAAAAAATGAGCGCTTGCTTTTTTTC
>CAYPIB010000020.1:27715-29562 GCA_964410675.1 uncultured Roseburia sp. | reverse complement strand
ATCAGGTTTATATAAATATTATATCGGCAAATGCAAGATATAATTAATAGCTTATTGAAAAAAAATCTTAATTTGTTATAATAAGTTAAGAGTGTATACAAAGTACAAAAATGATATAAGTTATATATTAAAAAAATGGAAGTAAGATAAAGCAGGAGGCTTATATGGAAAAGCTTTTAAAGCGTGCTTATGGGAAAATTAATTTGGGTTTGGACGTACTTCGCAAACGTCCCGATGGATATCATGATGTAAAAATGATTATGCAAATGGTAACAATATACGATGAATTGACTTTTGAAAAAATTAACGAAAATAAAATTATTATAAAAACGGATAAAGCAGAGCTTCCGATTGATGATAATAATTTAATTTATATTGCAGCCAAAAAGTTTCTTAATTATATTGGCAGCAAACAGGGGTTAAAAATAACGCTTAATAAAAATATTCCGATTGCAGCAGGTATGGCAGGAGGGAGTACAGATGCAGCGGCAACGCTTTTAGGAATAAATGAGCTTTTACAGACAGGGATAGCAAAAGAAGAATTAATGAAGATTGCAGTTACAATTGGTGCTGATGTTCCTTTTTGTATTGAGGGAGGTACAGCACTATCAGAGGGAATTGGAGAAATACTGACACCGCTTACTCCGCCGCCAGCCTGTTTTTTGCTGATTGCCAAGCCTGATATTTGTGTTTCAACCAAATATGTATACGAGAATTTACATGCCGATACGCTAGCCGCTCATCCGGATATTGATGGTATGGCAGAGGCGCTTTCCAGGCAGGATTTAAAAGGAGTCAGCTCGCGTTTAGGAAATGTGCTTGAGACAGTTACCATTGCACAATATCCGATTATTGGTAAGATTAAGAAGGCAATGCTTGAGAGTGGTGCGATGAATTCTCTGATGAGCGGCAGCGGTCCAACGGTATTTGGTCTTTATCAAACAAAGCAGCTCGCAGAAGAAGCAAGGGAAAAACTGGAGTTAGCAGCTCTTGCAAAAGAGTTGTTTGTCGCAGAGTTTGTTAGGTAGACCGCTTTAGGAAAGGACAGGAGGTATCTTTATGAAAGATTTGTTACAGGAAAACATGGATGCATATTTACCTCTTAGAGATGTGGTTTTTAATACGTTAAGAAAAGGAATCTTAACCGGTGAGCTAAAGCCCGGGGAACGCTTGATGGAGATACATCTGGCAAATCGGCTCGGAGTCAGCAGAACTCCTATTCGAGAGGCAATTAGAAAATTGGAACTCGAGGGTCTTGTAATTACAATACCAAGGCGGGGGGCAGAGGTTGCACAGATTACTGAAAAACATCTAAGAGATGTACTGGAGGTAAGAAGAGCACTGGATGCATTTGCAGCAGGATTGGCCTGTGAGAGAATAAATGAAGAGCAATTGCAGGAGCTTTGGGATACTAAACTTGCGTTTGAAAAGGCTATAGAAACAAAAAATACTAAGATAATTGCGAAAGCGGATGTAAAATTTCATGATATTATTTTAATGTCTACCGGGAATGAAAGATTGATTCAGCTTGTTAACAATCTGGCTGAACAGTTGTATCGATACCGCTTTGAATATATAAAGGATGAGCAATCTCATAAAAGTTTAGTTGAAGAACATGAGGAAATTTATAGCAGTATTACAGATGGGGATAAAAAACGTGCTTCGGATGCAATAAAGATTCATATTGACAATCAAGAAAAGTCAATTATAAGTCATTTGCATAAAGAAAAAGAAAACAATGGTTAATATGTTTCATTAACAAGTATAAGCTCCTTGAAAATGGATAATACTCCTTTTAAGTAAATAATAATTTTGCTCTTTTATATAGCTGATTTATAAGGCGTTAA
>CAYPIB010000020.1:0-27705 GCA_964410675.1 uncultured Roseburia sp. | reverse complement strand
AAGTAAATAATAATTTTAAATTGAAGGGAGTTTATTTATGAAAAATAAAACAAGTTATATCGAGGCTGCCTGCTATGGCATGATTGGTTTTACGGCCGCATTGTTATTTGTGTTTGGCGCAATGTATCCAGACTGTGTATATATTCCGGGCAGCTACATATATGAAGGCGGTATTATAGAAGAGCCGGTTTATCAGATGGATAAAAGAAAAGTTAAAATATCTATAAAGCTTTATGAAAATATACAAAATTTATTCGAGAAAGAAAATGATACAAAGATAGGAGAAACCGAAGATGACAAAAGACGTATTAGTGAGTGTCAGTGGTATGCAGCTTCAGGACGGCGATCAGCAGAAGACAGAAACAATTACGACTGGGAATTACTTTAAAAAGGGCGGGAAGCATTACGTTTTATATGAAGAAATAGTAGATGGCTTTACAGAACCAGTCAGTAATATGATAAAATTTGAAGAAGGTATTCTATCGGTGCAAAAGAGGGGGCCGGTGTCCTCCCTTATGGTTTTTGAAGAAAAGAAAAAAAATCTAAGTAATTATGTAACACCATTTGGAACAATTATGATTGGGGTAGATGCAAAAAAGGTAAAATACGAGGAGCAGGATAACTATATTAATGTAGATGTGGAATATGCATTAGAAATGAATTATGAGCACTTAGCAGATTGTAGTTTGCGGTTAAACATCCAATCGCAGAAGGCGGCGAAACTAGTTTTATAAGATAGATTCTGCTTTGTGCCGATGCAGATATCAATAAACGCATATGGAGATACCATATGCGTTAATTTATTTTATTTAATTGGTTTACTGCCTGTCTTTTCCTGCAATTTAGCTGCAATATTTTTGAAAAAGCCTTTCTTTTTGGCAGCTGCAGGTGCATTGCTGCCGCGAAGTCCTTTTACATCCGTTATGTAAATACCACTGACTACAGCTTTTACTTCTTTCTTTACCGGTATTTTGTCAAATATTTTTTCTTCACAGACCATTGATAAAATCTGTGGGCCTACCTTCGCTTTTACAATAGGAAGCTTGGAGCCGCGGAGTAATTTTGGAGTCTGTTGAATGACAGCCTGAGGTAATCCCGATTCCTTGATTTTCATGCGCTTCTTATCAATAATAAGCATAGAAATAGTTTGTTTGCCAGCATCAATCTGAGCCTGTTGCTCATCCTGCTTCTTTTGTGCTCTTTTTCCTAAAACATATAAAACAATGACGCCAATAATTAGCAATGCCAGGATAATTAACAATATAATTATTGTTGGATTCATGGGCTTTCCTCCTAAAATGAATAGTCTGATTAAGCGTTTAAGCAGTTAGTATTGTATCATTCTTTTACAGAAAGTGCAAGGAAAGCTGTGTATTATTTGTGAACTTCAAATAAAGTCTTTTTATTAAAAAATAAGTATGTTATAATTTTACAAGTGAGTCAAAATTTTGACGGTTTCAAAAAAAGAATAGGAGATAGCTATGAAGAAAAAGATATTTACAGTTTTTGTCCTTGCAGGAATGATAGGGCTTATGGGGTGCGGCAGTAAGGATGGAAGTGATGTTAATCCTAATAAATATGTAAAGCTTGGTGAATACGAAGGAATGCAAGTAGAAGTTCCGGTTACTAAGATTACAGATGAACTGGTTCAGGCGGAAATGGATACGGAATTAAATTCCTATGTTGAATATGCCAATCTGTATGATTATGATGCAATTACAGACCGTACAGATGTAAAAGAGGGTGATTTAGTTAATATTGACTATAAAGGTTTGTTAGATGGAGAAGCGTTTGATGGCGGAACAGCAGCAGGCCATAATCTTAATATTGGATCAAATAGTTTTATTGAAGGATTTGAAGAGGGCTTGATTGGTAAAAATGTTGGTGAAGATGTGAGTCTAGACCTTACATTTCCGGAAGATTACACCGGCAATGCAGAGCTGGCTGGCAAGGCAGTTGTATTTGAAGTTAAAATAAATGGAATTTATGATGCAAGTACAGCAAAGACACCTGAGTTTAACGATGCTTTTATTTCTATGTTAAGTAAAAAAGCTAATCTTGACTTTACTACAATGGATGAATATCAACAAGATGTTAAGGCATATTTAGAAAAACAGGCAGATGATAAAAATAAGAGTGAACAGACAAGTGCTGTTTGGAAAGCTGTTTATGCGGTTTGTGAAGTGAAAGAGCCACCTCAGTTAATGGTCGATGATTTAAAGAGCAGTGTATATGAAAATGCAGAAAACTATGCAAAGCAGTCAGGTGTAGAGCTTGCAGAATTTATAAAAAACAATATGAAGATGACAGAGGAGCAATTTGAGAAAGAAGCAAATGATGCAGCGATAGCTTCTTCCAAGGAAAACCTTGTCATGAAGGCAATTGCTATAAAAGAAGGTTTAAAAGTAACCGATGATGAGATGAAAGAGACTGCAAAAACAGATGCCGCTCAATACGGTTTTGAAAAATCTGAAGAATACTTGGAAGCAGTAGGCGGAGAGTCAATTTATAAAGAATATTTATTATCTAAAAAAGTATATGAATATTTAGAGTCAATAGTTGAAATTATCGAAGTTGATGCAGCTACGGTTTCTGACAATAGTGTTGTGACAGAATAGTTTTAATGTAAAGTAAGTCATACAAAAGACAATGATGAGGAAAGGGAGTACAGATGAGGAAACGGACAGGTTGTATAATTTTAAGCTTTGTTTTAAGTGTGTCAATGATAATGCCGGTTCAGGCATCGTCGATATCAGACAAAAAAGCAGCGAAAAATCAAACTGAAAAAGAATTGAACAATGTTACAAAGCAAATTGATTCTTTGAACAACCAAAAGGAAAACCTGGCGGGAGAGATTGCCCAAATGGACTCTCAGCTTGTCGACATATTAACAAGCATCAGCATTTGTGAAGATGAAATTGAGCAGAAGGAGCAGCAAATTGCACAGGCAAAAAAGGATTTAGAGGCGGCGGTTTCCCAGGAAGAAGAACAAAATGAAGCAATGAAATCACGGCTGAAGTTTATGTATGAGCATGGTAACAGCACTTATCTGGAGGTCTTTTTACAGTCTAAGAGCTTGGCGGATTTGCTGAATAATGCTCAATATGTAGAAAAGCTCTATAGCTATGATCAAGATCTGCTTACCTCATATCAGGAATCAAAGGTACAGGTTAAGGAGTTAAAGGAGCAATTAGAATCAGAAGAAGCAGAGTTGTTAGCTTCTAATTATGAACTTGGTGAAGAAAAGAAGGCTTTAGAAAACCTGATTGAAAATAAAAGAAGTACAATGAAAAATTTTGACTCTGAGCTGGCAAATGCCAAAAAACAAGTAAATTCGTACAAAGATAAATTAAAAAAGCAAACAGAGCAGATAAGAAAACAGGAGCAGGCACTCGCAGAGGAGCTTGCTAAAAAGGAAAAACAAAAAAATCAATCCCAAGTCACGGATAGTAATGGAAATAAGACAAATATAAATACAAATGAAGACGGTACAGCTGCTTCTTCGAATCCAACTGACGATAATAATAATGAAGATACTGATAGCGGCGCAGGTGCATCCTCAAATCCCGGAAATAGTTCTATGGGGCAGCAGATTGCAAATTATGCCTGTCAATTTGTTGGAAATCCCTATAAAGCCGGCGGCACAAGTCTGACAAACGGTGCTGATTGCTCCGGTTTTGTACAATCTGTATACAGCCAATTCGGTTATAGTCTGCCAAGGAGTTCGACGAGCCAAAGAAGTGCCGGAAGAGCAGTGGATTATGCAAGTGCACAGCCCGGTGATATTATTTGCTATGCAGGACATGTTGCTATTTATCTTGGCGGAGGGTCAATTGTCCATGCCAGTACAGAGCGTACCGGAATCAAATATGGAAATGCTGCTTACAGAACAATATTGAGTGTAAGAAGGATTGTATAATGAAAGCAATGAAGAAGTTGCCACGTGAGTTTTATGCTGGAGATACATTGGATGTCGCAAAGGCATTGCTTGGAAAAGTTTTGGTACATCATACAGCAGAAGGAATCATAAAGGGAACAATTACCGAGGTTGAAGCATATTGCGGAATTGGTGATAAAGCTTCACATGCATATGGCGGTAAACGAACGAACCGTACGGAGATTCTTTTTGGTCAAGGCGGTTTTGCATATGTATATTTAATCTATGGTATGCATAGCTGTATGAATATTGTAACACGCACAGAAAACTTTCCCGAGTGTGTATTTATAAGAGCCTTAGAACCACTGGAAGGAATCGGGCTCATGGAAAAAAATCGTCAGATAGATGATATAAAAAGATTGTGTGATGGCCCGGGTAAACTTTGTCAGGCAATGGGAATTGATAAAAGCTGTTATGGATTGGATTTGACGAGGGAAGTATTGTATGTAGAAGAAGGGAACGATGTTCGTCCGGAGCATATTTTAGCAGA
Source organism: uncultured Roseburia sp. (assembly GCA_964410675.1). Lineage (GTDB taxonomy): Bacteria > Bacillota > Clostridia > Lachnospirales > Lachnospiraceae > RGIG3040. The sequence goes on along the minus strand of CAYPIB010000020.1, from coordinate 23,278 downwards.
AAAGCGAATTAATATAGACTATGCAGAGGAAGCAAAGGATTTTTTATGGAGATTCAGCCTCCTTTAAGTTGACAAAGGACATAGTCTGGAATATCATATATATAATTGAATCATATCTTCAGGGCAGGGTGCAATTCCCTACCGGTGGTAAAGCCCACGAGCCGTAAGGCAGATTTGGTGAAACTCCAAAGCCGACAGTACAGTCTGGATAAAAGAAGATGATATTGTGAGAGTGTATTTTTGCCCTGTCTTGTATTTCATGACAGGGTTTTTACATTTTTATAGAAGTGAATTATAGCTTGTAATATGAAAGTGATAGTTCGTATGCTGCCCTAAGATAATTTGTCTTAGGGTTTTTTTAGATGGGAGGATGAATATGCAGAAAAAAGAAATCGATGAACAATTTATGCGGATGGCTATTGAGCTGGCTAAAAAGGGAGAGGGATTTGTCAATCCTAATCCAATGGTTGGGGCAGTTATTATAAAGGATGGCCGCATTATTGGAAGCGGATATCATAAAAAGTATGGCGATTTACATGCAGAAAGAAATGCTATATTAAATTGCCGGGAGGATTTGACAGGGGCTGTTATGTATGTGACATTAGAGCCTTGCTGTCATTATGGAAAAACACCGCCGTGTACCGAGGCTATTATAGAAAGTGGTATTCAAAGAGTAGTAGTCGGCTTGGCTGATCCTAATCCGAAAGTGGCAGGAAAAGGCGTGAAAATTTTAAAAAACGCAGGAATTGAAGTAGAAACATTTGTACTCGAGGAGGAGTGTAAAAAACTGAATGAAGTGTTTTTACACTATATAACTAATAAAATGCCATATGTTGTAATGAAGTATGCAATGACTATGGATGGGAAAATTGCTGCTTATACGGGAAAGTCCAAATGGATTACAGGTGAAACAGCAAGGAAAAGAAGCTGGGAGGACCGGCATCGTTATATGGCAATTATGGTGGGCAGTCATACAGTGATTTTGGATGACCCGATGCTGAACTGTAGAATTCCTAACAGCCGACAGCCGATTCGAATTGTATGTGATACACACCTTAAAACGCCGCTTACTTCAAATCTAATTAAGACTGCAAGGGAAATACCGGTATGGCTGGCGACAGCCTGTAAGGATAAGGAACGCATTGCGCCGTATTTAGATGCCGGATGTCATATTGTACAAGTGGATATAAAAGAAGGTGTACTGGATTTACCCATGCTGCTGATGGAATTGGGTAGAGAAAAAATTGACAGTATCCTCGTAGAAGGCGGTTCTATGCTGCATTGGTCTTTTTTGAAGGAGAGACTTATTCAAAAAGTGCAGGCTTATATTGCACCCAAACTGCTTGGCGGTGAAGGCGCAAAGTCTCCGATTGGGGGATTGGGGTTTGCGGCACCCGATGATGCAGTCTATTTAGAAAACATAACAATTACCAGTCTGGGTGCGGATTTTTTGATTGAAGGGGAGGTGAAAGAATGTTTACAGGAATTATAGAAGAAATGGGAAGAGTGGAAGCAATTAAGCGTGGCAGTCATTCTGCAGTGCTTGCAATCAGTGCGTCCAAGATTTTATCGGATGTAAAAATGGGAGACAGTATTGCTGTCAATGGTGTTTGTTTAACGGTAACCTCATGGGACGAGAAAAAATTTCTTGCTGATGTTATGCACGAGACATTGAAACGTTCTTCTTTAGGAATGCTGCAAATTGGAAGTAAAGTTAATTTAGAGCGGGCGATGAAAGTGAATGATCGGTTTGGCGGTCATATAGTATCGGGGCATATTGATGGCAGCGGCATCATTACTAAAATAAAAAATGATGATAATGCAGTGTGGTATACCATTGAAACAATAGAAAAGCTGAAGCGCTACATGATTGAAAAAGGTTCTGTCGCAATTGATGGAATCAGTCTGACTATAGCAGAAGTTTTACAAAGTGGCTTTCGTGTATCTGTTATTCCGCATACACAGGCAAATACGACATTGCTGTATAAAAAACAAGGGGAAGTTGTAAATTTGGAAGCAGATTGTATTGGGAAGTATGTATATCAGTTTATGCAGGAAAAGAACAGCGGTATTGACAGGGGGTTTTTGGCACAGCATGGGTTTTTATGAATAGGTAGTCGGAGTGCGCCGACAGGAAAAAGTTATATGAAAGCTTTTCTGAGGGGAAAAACAAAAACTAGGGTTTTATAAAGCATATATTTACATGACAAGGAGGAGAAAAATTATGTTTCAATTTTCAACAATTGAAGAAGCACTGAGTGAATTAAAAAAAGGAAAAATTATTCTTGTGACGGATGACGAGGATAGGGAAAATGAAGGTGATTTTATTTGTGCAGCGGAATTTGCAACGACGGATAATCTTAACTTTATGGCGACTCATGGGAAAGGTCTGATTTGTATGCCGATGAGTGAAGAACTATGCCTTAAATTAAATATTCCGCAAATGGTGACAAACAATACGGATCATCATGCAACAGCATTTACAGTATCAATAGATGCAATGGATACGACTACGGGCATTTCGGCTGAGGAGCGGGCATTTACTGCAAGGCAATGCGTAGAAGAGCATAGCGGGCCAAATGATTTTAGAAGGCCGGGGCACATGTTTCCGTTAATGGCAAAGAAATACGGGGTGCTGGAACGTCCGGGACATACGGAAGCAACGGTTGATCTTATGCGGCTGGCAGGACTAAAGGAATGTGGTCTGTGCTGTGAAATCATGGACTCTGACGGCGGTATGATGAGAACGGAAGGGTTAATTGAGCTTGCTAAAAAGTGGGGGATGGTATTTGTTACAATTAAAGCATTACAGGATTATAGAAAGAAACATGAGAGGCTTGTTGAGCGGATTACAGAAACAAAAATGCCAACAAAATACGGAGAATTTAAAGCCTATGGATTTAGAAATAAGGTCAATGGTGAGCATCACGTAGCTCTTGTGAAGGGTGACATTGGAGAGGGCAGTGATTTATTAGTTAGAGTACATTCGGAATGTCTGACAGGGGATGCATTTGGCTCGATCAGATGCGACTGTGGCCAGCAATTTGCGGCAGCTATGTCACAAATTGAGGAAAAAGGAAGAGGTATTCTCTTATATATGCGGCAGGAAGGGCGGGGAATTGGTCTGCTCAATAAACTGCGGGCATATGAATTGCAGGATCAGGGGATGGATACGCTGGAAGCCAATCTGGCACTCGGATTTCCTGGTGATTTGAGGGAATATTATATTGGCGCTCAAATTTTACAGGAGCTGGGAGTTAAGACAATGCGTCTGCTTACAAATAATCCGGATAAAGTATATGGTTTGTCTGATTTTGGAATGGAAATTATTGAACGAGTACCAATTCAAATGGAGGCGACGGAATATGATTTGACATATTTAAGAACGAAGCAAAAGAGGATGGGGCATATATTGAGTTATTAAAGTAGTTGTTAGGGAGAGCCGACAGCCAAGACATAAACATCCCCGAATGCCTAAAAACGAAAAGAGAAAAGCGATACTTTATTTTGGGAGAGGTGCCAGGTAAGGACATAAGATTCTTAAATGCCCCAAAATTAAAAAATAGGCAGCTGTACCAGTTAAAAATGTTGGAGTGTGTATCATTAAGATATAAGTAAAAAATAAAAAAATGAATGATAAGGAGAAAGAAAAGATGAAAGTATATGAAGGAATGTTGGTTTCAAAAAAGATTAGAGTGGGAATTGTAGCAGCGAGGTTTAATGAGTTTATTACCGGGAAATTGTTAGAGGGAGCACTGGATGGGCTTAAAAGGCATGATGTTATGGAGGATGATATTGAAATTGCATGGGTGCCGGGGGCATTTGAAATTCCGCTGATTGCGTCTAAAATGGCAAAAAGTAAAAAGTATGATGCGGTTATTTGTCTGGGAGCGGTTATCCGCGGCAGTACAAGTCATTACGACTATGTATGCAGCGAAGTGTCAAAGGGAACGGCCCATGTATCGTTAGAAAGTGGAATTCCGGTTATGTTTGGGGTGCTTACAACGGATACAATAGAACAGGCAATTGAAAGAGCGGGTACAAAAGCAGGAAATAAAGGTTTTGATTGTGCAGTTGGTGCCATTGAAATGGTAAATCTGATCAGAGAAATAGAGTTATAATTTATTGTGGTTATATCTGTTTACTTTTTTGAATAGCTTGTATAGGTTGTACAATATCAATTAAAAGGAAAATATTACAAAAAACAGCAAAATTGCATAAAAAAATCTACTTTTTTGCTAGATTTTTTTGTGGAATTGTATTAAAATAGGTATGTGTACAAAAAAAGGTTGAATTTTGAGGACAATACATTGTGAAAATTGTATAACAGAAAGGGTGGGCATATGATTTCAAATCAGATTTTGCAAAATGTTATTACCGGTCTGAAAGGAATTTCTAGAGTAGATTTTGTTGTTGTAGATACAGACGGTAATGGTATTGCCACGACAATAGAAGAAGATAAAGGTTATCGTACTGCTATTGCTGAGTTTGTCAAATCTTCAGCAGACAGCCAGGAAGTTTCTAAATATCAGTTTTTTAAAATTTACGATGAGCAGACAGTCGAATATATTCTTGTTGCAATCGGGGCCGGTGAAGACGTTTATATGATCGGCAAGATGGCGGCATTTCAAGTGCAGAGTCTTATGATCGCTTACAAAGAAAGATTTGATAAAGATAACTTTATTAAAAACCTGCTATTGGACAACTTACTATTGGTTGATATTTACAGCCGTTCAAAAAAACTTCATATTACAACAGAGGCCAAACGTATTGTTTTAATTATTGAAACAGATTTAAACAAAGACAGCAATGTTGTGGAATTTTTAAACAGCCAAATGAATACAAAGGATTTTGCGACTGCTGTTGATGAAAATGCCGTGATTGTTGTGAAAGAGCTGATCGAAAGCGACGTTCATGCAGAAGCGGCCAAGGCGGCCAATACAATCATTGAACTATTGGAAAAAGAAGGTGCTTCCAAAGTTCATGTAGCTTATGGTAATGTAGTAAATGAGATAAAAGAAGTGAGCCGTTCCTATAAAGAAGCTAAAATGGCGCTGGATGTAGGAAAAATATTTTTCAGTGATAGAGATGTAATCGCTTATAGTGAACTTGGAATAGGACGTTTGATTTATCAGCTTCCGATTCCGCTTTGTAAAATGTTTATCAAAGAGATTTTTGGAAATAAAAGTCCGGATGATTTTGACGAAGAAACGATTACGACGATTTATAAGTTTTTTGAAAATAGTCTTAATGTATCAGAGACCTCAAGGCAGCTGTTTATCCATAGAAATACATTAGTATACCGTTTGGATAAATTGCAGAAAAGTACGGGGCTTGATTTGAGAGTATTCGAAGATGCAATTACTTTTAAAATTGCGTTGATGGTAGTTAAATATATGAAATATATGGAAAACTTTGAATACTAGATAGATTAGATAAAAATATACAGACGTTTTACTTTAGAACCTCGACAGAAGTATAGAAATTTACAGCAAGCAAGGAGAGAGAAAATGATTACATTAGAAAATGTAAGTAAGTCATATTCTACAGGTGCACCAGCCCTAAACAATGTTAACATTCAAATTGAAGCAGGAGAATTTATTTTTGTAGTAGGAGACAGCGGATCAGGAAAATCAACTTTTATCAAGCTGCTGCTTCGGGAGCTGCTGCCAACTTCAGGACGCATTGAAGTGAATGGACAGAATGTCGCAAAGTTAAAAAGAAAAGAAATTCCAAAATACCGACGTAACCTTGGAGTTGTGTTTCAGGACTTTCGCTTACTTAAGGATCGAAATGTTTATGAGAACGTGGCTTTTGCACAGCGCGTAGTACAAATACCTAATAAACAGATTAAAAAGAATGTACCATCTATGCTTTCCGTAGTTGGACTGGCAGGCAAATATAAAGCAAAACCGAGACAATTATCGGGAGGAGAACAGCAGAGAGTAGCACTTGCAAGGGCACTTGTAAATAGTCCGCCGATTCTTTTGGCAGATGAGCCGACGGGAAATCTTGACCCCAAAAACTCATGGGAAATTATGAAATTGTTAGAAGAAATCAATGCAAAAGGGACCACGGTTGTAGTTGTTACGCATAATCGTGAAATTGTAAATGCTATGAAAAAACGTGTTGTTACAATGAATAAGGGAGTTATTGTAAGCGACGAGAAGGAAGGTTCTTATATCGATGAGGATTAATACATTTTTTTACACATTAAAACAAGGTATTGTAAATATTTTTAGAAATAAATGGTACTCCCTTGCATCATTAGCGACTATTACAACTTGTCTTTTAATGTTTGGCGTTTTTTATTGTATGGTTTCAAATTTTCAGTATATTATCAAATCAGCCCAAGATGGTGTTGCTGTCAGTGTATTTTTTAATGATGACATTAGTGATGAGCAATTAATCAAAATTGGGGATTTAATATCTAAAAGAACCGAAGTATCGAAGGTTGAATACATTTCTGCAGAAGAAGCATGGCAATCTTTTTCAAAAGAAGTACTTGGTGAATATGCAGACAGCTATACAGAAAATCCACTTAAAGACTCTGCAAATTATCAGGTGTATTTAAAGGATGTTTCAAAGCAGCAAACATTAGTAACTTATATTGAATCAGTGGAAGGGGTTCGTGAAGTACATCAATCAATGCTGACAGCGAATACTCTTACCGGCATCAACAAGCTGATTGCGTATATTTCAATGGGAATTATTTTAATACTACTTGCTGTTTCAGTATTTTTAATTAGTAATACTGTAACGATTGGTATTTCAGTCCGTAAAGAAGAAATCTCGATTATGAAGTACATTGGTGCAACTGATTTTTTTGTCCGTTCTCCATTTATTATAGAAGGTATGCTCATTGGTGCAGTAGGAGCAGGAATTCCATTGATTATTATTTATGCACTTTATAATAGAATTATTAGTTTTGTTATTGAGAAGTTTTGGGTGTTAAAAGATATACTCAAATTTTTATCCGTGCAGCAAGTTTTTGCCACTTTAATTCCGGTTGCATTAATAATCGGTGTCGGAATTGGTTTTTTAGGAAGCTTTATTATAGTTCGCAAGCATATTAGAGTGTAATACAAAGGGGTACAGATGAAGGGAAAAAGAAGATTTAAGAAAATAATAAATTGTATATTGGTGTCAATACTTGTAATATCAATGTCAATGACTGTATTTGCAACCCAAAATTCATCAGACGAAGAGGATTCACAGGAAAGCGGTTCGGAGCAAAGCAGTTTGGGGCAAAAATCAAATACTACACCTAGTATTGGAAATAACACTTCTAAAAAGTTGGAAAGTACAAAGGGTGAAATCAATAAGGCCGAAAAAGAAAAGGATACATTAACAACCGGCTTAAGTGATATTAAAAAAATTAAAGAAAGACTTGAGAAATCCAGAACTGATTTAAAAAGCTATGTAATAGAGTTAGATGGGAGCTTAAATCAAATCGAAACAAAACTCACGCAGTTAAAAGAACTAATTTCACAAAAGGAAGAAGAAATAGAGATAACAAAAAAGGAACTTGTACTGGCGAAGCAGAAAGAAGAAGCTCAGTATGATGGAATGAAAGCAAGAATGCAGTTTATGTATGAGCATGGCAATGTTGCATATCTTGAATTACTCCTAGCTTCAAAATCCTTTGGCGATATGTTAAATAAGGCAAGTTATATTGAGAAATTAACGGAATATGATATGCAGGTTTTAGAAAACTATCAAACCGTGCAAAAGGAAATCGAAAAGTTAGGTGAAGAGCTTGAGGAAGACCAGTTAGTTTTAAAGGAAGCCAAGAAGACAGCGGAAGCGGAGCAGGAAAACTTAACATCATTAATTACCGAAAAGCAGATTCAGATAGAAAGCTATGAATCTGATATTTCAGATAAAGAAAAATTGATTCAGGAATATGAAGCAGAAATAGCAGAACAAAATGCGACGATTGCTTCTTTAGAAGCCGCAGTAGAAGCGGAGCAAAAACGGTTAGAATCTTTAGGACAAAATTCTAATGTGACATATGATGGCGGTATGTTTACGTGGCCGGCGCCGTCCTATACAAGAATTTCATCAGAATATGGAATGCGCATGCACCCAACATTAGGTGTTGAAAAATTCCATAATGGTATCGATATGGCAGCACCAAGCGGCACTCCGGTACTTGCCGCACATGATGGTGTTGTAGTTGGAGCCGGATATAATGCATCAATGGGCAATTATATTATGATTAACCATGGGAATGATTTATATACTGTATATATGCATTGCTCTGCTTTGTTTGTATCATCAGGTGCATCGGTTAATGCAGGTGCACAAATAGGTACAATTGGCTCTACCGGACGTTCGACCGGACCGCATTTACATTTTTCGGTTCGTTTAAATGGTGATTATGTTAATCCTAGAGGGTATTTATAGGAATTGTGCAGAATAGAATAGTATTAAGAATAAAAAGCTGTAATAAGTTTTAGGAAAATATAAATTACAGAATGTTCACAATTATATAACAAATTAAAGTTATAATAAAAAATGCAGTAAATAATTGATGAGAGTAGGGAAATGCCTTGAATATGCAGGAAAATAATGAAGATTACAGTCAGGCAAATCAGACAGAATGGCAAAACATGCTAAAACAGACAAGAAAAAGGGGGTTTGCATCAGGCTTAGTCTGGGGACTGGCTTTAGCAGTTGCCGTTACATGTATGGTTTATATTGGCAGTCAGATTAAGCTGAGAATGAACGAAGAGGCAGTACAGACTTCGGCGGGTGCAGAAGAGGGAAGTGTTGTTTCGGATGCGGTTGTGAATAAACTGAAACTGCTGGAGAAGAGTATTAACGAGTACTATTTAGAAGAGCCGGACAAAGCTGAAATGGAAAATTATATTTATAAAGGACTTGTTGCAGGTTTAGGTGATCCATATTCTACGTATTATTCTAAGGAAGAGTTAGCAGAAGTACAGGATAGCTCGCAGGGAATTTATTACGGTATCGGAGCATATATCTCTTATGATGAAGAAACAGGCGGCGGTAAAATAACTGGTGTTATGCCAGATACTCCTGCTGAAGAAGCCGGGTTGTTAGAAAATGACATTATTGTAAAAGTAAATGATGAGAATACGATTGGTCTTGAAGCATCTATGCTTGTAAGTAAAATTAAGGGTCCCGAGAAGACGAAGGTTAAGCTGTCAATTTATCGAGAAGGTGAAAATGATTATCTTGATATCGAAGTAGAGAGAAGACAGATAGAATCGCCAACTGTCACTTATGAAAAATATGATAATGGTATGGCCTACATCCGTATTTTAGAATTTGATTCGGTTACAAGCGTTCAGTTTGAGGAGCAGCTTTTACAGGCAAAGAATGACGGGATGCAAGGTCTTATCTTGGATTTACGAGGAAATCCGGGAGGCAACCTTTCCGATGTTGTAAAAATAGCAAACCATATATTGCCGAAAGGATTAGTCGTATATACGGAAGATAAGGACGGAAAAAGGAAAGAATATAGCTGTGATGGTAAAAATGAATTGCAAGTACCGATTGTTGTATTAGTAAATGGCGGAAGTGCAAGTGCCTCTGAAATTTTGGCAGGTGCAATTAAAGACTATAATAAAGGGACATTGCTGGGAACGACTACATTTGGAAAAGGAATTGTACAAAAAATCCTTGGTATTAATGATGGTTCTGCTGTTAAATTAACAGTGAGTCATTATTACACGCCAAAGGGAAACGATATTCATAAGGTTGGAATCGAGCCTGATGAAATATTAGAATTTAATGCCGGGCAGTATAAGGAAAAAGATGTAGATAATCAGTTGGAACGTGCAAAAGAAATGTTGAAGCAGCAAATAAGCGAGCAATAAACAGTGAAAGATAGGAGGTACCGTGTGAAGCAGGGATTTTTAATAACCGCTTATAAAGATTGCGAAGGTCTTTATGAACTGGCCTCCTATTTAAGTGAGCATGGAAACAAAGTATTTATTCATGTTGATGCAAAAAGCCGAGATATAAAACAGGGTGAGATTGATCAGTTAAATAAAATTCCAGGCTGCTATGCAGTTTCGTTATTTTCGATTCCATGGGGCGGGATGAATCATGTACATGCATTGCTTGCATTACTCAAAAAGGCAGCAGCGGATTATGAAATTTCCTATATTCATTGTATAACTGGTCAGGATTATCCAGTGATTTCTATTGAAGAGATAGAAGAGCGCTTTGCTGTATGCAATCAAATCTATATGGATTGTATTGCACCGGAGGATCAGCCGAAGCAGGTTATTGAGCGCTTTCGCTATTATAATTGGTTTCAAAATAAAAATGTTAAAAATCCGATTTTATGGCAGATTCAAAATTTTACGGTAAAATTGCAAAAGATATTAGGAATTAAAAGAAAACGAATTGGTGAATATGAGCGGATTTATAAGGGACTTTTCTATGTTTCTATGCCCATTGGTGCCGCTCAATATATCGTGGAATATTGTGACAGACATCAAAAATTTTTAAAAGATTTGTCGAATTGTCAGCTTCCTGAGGAAATATTTTTCCAGACATTATTTATGAATTCAAAGTGGGCCGGTCAGGTTGCTCATACTAACCTGCGCTATATGAATTGGGAGCGGGGAGATGGGAGCAGTCCGGTGTACTTGGATATTCAAGATTATGATGCAATCATAACAGGTGATTATATATTTGCACGCAAGTTTGATGAGAAAATATCAAAAGAATTAAAAGAGGCATTAATAAAGAGGATGTAATAAAAAGAACAATTAATTTTAGTAAAAATGGTTATATTAGTACAGAACAAATGTTCAGATTTGTCCTGTACTTTTTTATTGCAGTATGATATAATTTCTAAATCAGGCAAAAAATTTGATAAAGATGGAGGCTCTCAAATGAATCAATTCAAATTACATGCGCCATATACGCCTACCGGTGATCAGCCGGAAGCAATCAAACAGTTGGTAGATGGATTTAAAGAAGGAAATCAATTTCAAACTTTGCTTGGTGTTACAGGGTCCGGTAAGACATTTACTATGGCGAATGTAATTGCAGCATTAAATAAACCAACCCTTATCATTGCTCACAATAAGACACTGGCGGGTCAGCTGTATGGTGAATTTAAAGAATATTTTCCTGATAATGCAGTGGAATATTTTGTTTCTTATTATGATTACTACCAACCGGAGGCATATGTACCGTCAACGGATACTTATATAGAGAAGGATTCTTCTATTAATGATGAAATAGATAAACTGCGTCTTTCGGCGACAGCTTCTTTAACTGAGCGCAAAGATGTGGTAGTAGTGGCAAGTGTATCTTGTATTTATGGACTTGGAAGTCCGGAAGATTATATGGGTATGCTTGTATCACTGAGACCCGGTATGTTTAAAGACCGGGATCAGGTCATACAGGAATTAATCAGCATTCAGTATAATCGTAATGACTTGGATTTAGGGCGCGGAAGCTTTCGGGTAAGAGGAGATGTACTGGAAATTTATCCGGCAGTCGGCGGCGATTATTTAATAAGAATTGAATTTTTTGGTGATGAAATCGATCGAATTGCACAAGTTGAACAGCTAACCGGAAAAGTGCATGCTATTTTAGAGCATATTACTATTTTTCCGGCATCTCATTATGTTGTACCGATGGACAAAATATTGGAGGGATGTACCCATATCGAGGAAGAGATGATAGAGCGCGTCAGATATTTTAAAGGTGAAGAAAAGCTGTTAGAAGCTCAGCGGATTTCTGAAAGGACGAATTTCGATATTGAAATTCTAAAAGAGACAGGGTTCTGCTCGGGAATAGAAAACTATTCCAGACATTTAAGTGGTATGAAGCCGGGGGAAACACCGCATACGCTAATGGATTACTTTAAAGATGATTATTTAATTATTATAGATGAGTCACATATGACAATCCCTCAAATTAGAGGAATGTATGCAGGAGACCGTTCCAGAAAAACAACACTTGTAGATTTTGGATTTCGTCTGCCGTCGGCGCTTGACAACAGACCGCTTAATTTTACTGAGTTTGAAGGTAAAGTTGACCAGATGCTTTTTGTTTCCGCAACCCCTTCCGTTTACGAACAAGAGCACGAGCTATTGCGTACCGAGCAGATTATTCGGCCGACCGGCTTGCTCGATCCAGAAATATCTGTGAGGAAAGTAGAAGGTCAGATAGATGATTTGATTAGCGAAGTACGAACAGAGATTGAAAAGAAAAATAAAATACTTGTAACGACATTAACGAAGAGAATGGCAGAGGATTTGACCGATTATATGAAGGAAGTCGGAATTCGTGTTAAGTATTTGCACTCTGATATTGAAACATTAGAACGAGCAGAAATTATTAGGGACATGCGCTTGGATGTATTTGACGTGCTGATTGGAATTAACCTCTTAAGAGAAGGACTTGATATTCCGGAAATATCGCTGGTGGCAATTTTAGATGCAGATAAAGAAGGATTCCTGCGTTCAGCGACATCACTCATACAGACAGTGGGGCGTGCCGCCCGAAATTCAGAGGGGCATGTTATCATGTATGCGGATAAAATGACGGATTCTATGCGGGCAGCCATTGAAGAGACAAACCGTAGACGGGAAATACAGCAGAAGTATAATGATGAGCATGGTATTACGCCGCAGACAATAAAAAAGGCAGTCAGAGATTTAATTAGTATTTCAAAGACAATCAGCAAGGAAGAGACTCAGTTTGAAAAGGACCCAGAATCCATGTCTCAGGAGGAAATAGAAAAACTGATTGGACAGCTGCAGAAGAAAATGAAAAAGGCGGCAACTGAACTGAACTTTGAAGAGGCAGCGGAACTTCGGGATAAAGTGACGGAGTTAAAACAACATTTGAACGATTTAGAATAAAGGGAAAAATATGGTTTTTAGTACGATATTATTTTTGTGTGGTTTTTTACCGATAGTTATCTTAATGTATTATATAATGCCTCAAGCATTTAGAAATATATTTTTACTGCTTGTCAGCTTATTTTTCTATGCATGGGGTGAGCCTAACTTTATTTGGATTATGCTATTGTCTATTGTAAGCAATTATGGATTTGGCATGTGGATTGGAAAGGCAGGCAGGAAAAAATATATTGTTGGTTTAGCAGTTTTTTTGAACTTAAGTATTTTGTTTATATTTAAATATTTTACGTTTACAGCAGAAACTATAAGAAGCCTAATAGGAGGACAATTTGATGTAATCCAGATTGCACTTCCGATTGGCATCTCATTTTATACATTTCAGGGCTTATCTTATGTCATTGATGTTTATCGTACCGAAGGCACAATGACAGAGGATGGACAGGTTATTTCGCTTGTTCAGAAAAATCCTCTTGATTTGGCACTCTATATTTCTATGTTTCCTCAATTAGTGGCAGGACCAATTGTCCGCTATACTGATATATCTGCCAACCTAAAAAAACGAGAGGTAACGGCACAGAAGTTTGCTCAGGGAGCAGAGCGGTTTATAATCGGACTTGCTAAAAAGGCGATTCTGGCAAATATGATTGGGAAGCTGGCAGCTGACATATTTGCAAGTGATTTTAGTTATATGGGAGCATCTACTGCCTGGCTTGGTGCGTTTGCATATACGTTACAGATTTATTTTGACTTTTCGGGTTATTCTGATATGGCAATTGGGTTAGGTAAAATATTTGGCTTTCATTTTATGGAAAATTTCCGCTATCCTTATATTTCGACATCTGTTAGAGAGTTTTGGCGCAGATGGCATATTTCACTGTCTACTTGGTTTCGGGATTATTTATATATTCCGCTTGGCGGCAATCGCAGAGGAAATGTTTATGTGAATCTTCTCATCGTATTTACTGTAACCGGAATATGGCATGGTGCGGGCTGGAGCTTCTTATTGTGGGGACTTTGGCATGGGCTGTTCCTTGTCATAGAGCGCGTTATAAACAATAGAAAAACAAAAAAATCAAGTGAAAATAATAAATATGGGAATATATTTCAGAGTCTAGTGGGGTGGATATATACAATGCTCGTTGTCGTGATAGGATGGGTTGTTTTCAATCTGCCGGATTTTTCACAGGCATCTTCCTATCTGTCAATTATGTTTGGTGTGAGCAGACCGGTATTTACGGGATTTTCAATTAGATATTATCTGACCAATCAAATGTGTTTTTATTTGTTGCTTGGTATTCTGGCCTGTATACCTTGGAAGTCTGTAATCCGTTTTAAACAACCGGGTTTTGGCATGCAAATGATAAAACGGTTTAGTCTGTTATTGCTGCTTGTGTTATCATTTGTTTTTATAATCAATAATTCTTATAATCCTTTTATATATTTTAGATTTTAGGTGAAAATATGAAAAAACATAAAATAGCGGATATATTGTTTGGGCTTTTATTTATAGCACTCCTTTTGATTCCGCTTCTTAAAATAAATACTGCCGAACATGTAGAGTCAGAAGCAGAGAACCGTACATTAACGGCTTGGCCGGGACTGGGTTTTGATAGTGAAATTAATGCATGGTATGGTCACTATATGGAAGACCGTATTGGATTTCGGGAATCTGCAATCGTCTTTTTTAATCGAATGACGTATGATGTTTTTCATGAGTTTTCTGAGAATCTTCATATGCATGGAAAAAATGATTATATATTTCCGGCTGATGAAGGGTATATTAAGTCCTATCAGCGAACAGAAACAAACGAAGAAATTGTTGACAACCTTGTCGTTTATCTGCAAAGCACAAGTGAATATTTAGAGCAAAAAGGAATTCCCTTTGTATTTTTAGCAGGGCTTGATAAGAAAAGCGTCTATGGCAGATATTTTCCTGAGTCAATTCATGTCAAAGAGGATGAAAAAACTACAATGGAATTGCTAACGGAAAAATTAAGTGATGCAGGTGTACCGTTTGTTATACCGGTTGAAGAGTTTAAAAAGGAATCCCTTCACAGCCCAATATATAACAAAAAATATGATAGTGCGCATTGGAATGATCTTGGTGCCTTTTTCGGTCTAAAATTAGTCAGCGAAAAGTTTGCATCTGTTGATAGTACTGCTCCGATTCTTTCGGAGGAAGATTTTAAGCTTTCATATGAGCAGAAAGATAAGATTGAATTTTTAGACGTTCCTATAAAAGATACAATACCGATTTATGCACCGGTTAAGAAAAGAAAATTAAAATCCGATGCACTGCTTTTGGGTGAAACACAAGTAATTTTAGGTACAAGTATGCAGCATTACTACAACAAAAAAGCTAAAACGGATAAGACAATTCTTGTTTTTCACGACAGTTTCCTACAAGACAATCATAAGTTTTTTACTTATGATTATAAAGAAGTGTATATGGTCTCAAGACAGAATTATGAAGCTGTTCAGTATTATGTCAACCTTTTAGAACCGGATTTTGTTTTGTTTGAAAATGCAGAAAGAGCATTTGCAGACGATTTACATGCATATGACAGGTTGAGAGATATCACCTATCAGATACCCTATGGAGCTGCCAAAACAACAGAACCTTCAGAATCATCTGCTATTAAAGGTATTACTCTTGAAGGACTGCAAGTACAGAATGGACTTTTAGAGGGGACAGATTTGACTCCGGTGCCGGGACAGGCAGTGCTGAGTATTAGTGCACAGTTTATGTATGATTCTAATATAGAAGCGCCGGATGCAGAAGAAACTGACAGCAGTGAGGAAAATGAAGTGAAATTGCTGCCCAAAAAAGTAATTAAGGTAGACCGTCAAAGGCAGGACGGCAATATGAGCGGAAATTATAATATATATATTAAGTACAATGGTAAGATATATGAAGCCGGATATCAGCCGATGCTTGCCGGTAATTCGATTGGCCTTTCCGGTACAGGAGAGAGTAGTGTTTTTGCTGCCTTCCGTATTGATAAAATGCAGCCAGGCTCGATGGAATTTATTGTGATAGATAATGAAAATGGTATCGAATACAGTCTTATGACACTACAAATACAGGAGTAATAAAATGAGTGAAAAAAGAGAATTTATTAAAATACGCGGTGCAAATGAACACAATTTAAAAAATTTAAATGTAGATATTCCGAGAAACGAATTTGTTGTATTGACAGGACTGTCAGGTTCGGGAAAATCTTCCTTAGCATTTGATACAATCTATGCAGAAGGTCAAAGACGGTATATGGAGTCATTATCTTCCTATGCAAGACAGTTTTTAGGGCAGATGGAAAAACCGAATGTAGAAAAAATTGAAGGTTTGTCCCCGGCTATATCGATTGAACAGAAATCCACAAACAGAAATCCACGTTCTACTGTTGGTACAGTAACAGAAATTTATGATTATTTCCGTCTTTTATATGCTAGAATCGGTATTCCGCATTGTCCTGACTGCGGCAGGGAAATTGCCAAGCAAACCGTGGATCAGATGGCTGACCGGATTATGGAATTAGAGCAGGGGACTAAAATACAGCTGCTGGCTCCGGTTGTCAGAGGACGAAAAGGGGAACATGCAAAAGTACTGGAACGTGCGAAAAGAAGCGGTTTTGTCCGGGTTCGAATTGATGGTAACCTTTATGAACTGACAGAGGATATCAAGCTTGAAAAGAATATCAAGCATTCTATTGAAATTGTAGTTGACCGTCTCGTAGTGAAAGAAGGCATGGAGGGCAGACTTGTAAGTTCTATTGAAACAGTTCTTGAAGTTGCCGAGGGATTATTAATTGTAGATGTAATCGGAAGTGAGCCGCTTAATTTTAGTCAGAGCTTTTCCTGTCCTGACTGCGGAATTAGTGTAGAAGAAATTGAACCAAGAAGCTTTTCCTTTAATAATCCTTTTGGCGCCTGTCCGGAATGTTTTGGTCTAGGCTATAAAATGGAATTTGATGAGGACTTAATTATACCTGATAAGAGTAAGAGCATTAGCGAAGGGGCGATTACAGTCATGGGCTGGCAGTCCAGCAGTGAGGCCTCTAGTTTTACGAATGCTTTATTAAGAGCTTTAAGTGAGAAGTATCAATTTGACTTAACAACACCCTATGAGGAGTATCCAGAAAAAATCAAGTATGTTATTCTCTATGGAACAGACGGAGAAAAGGTTGATGTTTATTATGAAGGGCAAAGAGGAAAAGGGGTTTATCCGGTTTCCTTTGAGGGTCTGCTTAAAAATGTTGAACGTCGTTATCGGGAAACCGGTTCAGATACTATAAAACAAGAATATGAAACTTTTATGCGGATTACGCCGTGTAAGCTCTGTAAGGGGATGCGTTTGAAAAGAACATCGTTAGCGGTTACAATCTGTGATAAAAATATTCATGAGGTAACTTCTGTTTCAATCGGAAAATTGCATTCATTTATGCAGGAGATGCAGCTAACAAGCCAACAGCAGTTAATAGGCAAACAAATTCTAAAAGAGATAAGGGCAAGGGTTGGTTTCTTGATCGATGTCGGCTTAGATTATTTATCATTATCCAGAGCAACGGCATCACTATCGGGCGGCGAGGCGCAGCGTATCAGGCTGGCAACTCAGATTGGTTCCGGTCTTGTTGGAGTATGCTATATTTTAGATGAACCAAGTATCGGCCTTCACCAGAGGGATAATGATAAGCTGTTAAATACACTGAGAAGTCTTAAGAATTTGGGAAATACTCTTTTAGTTGTTGAGCATGATGAGGATACGATGTTTGCCGCTGATCATATTGTGGATATCGGACCGAGTGCCGGAAGTCATGGCGGAGAAGTCATTGCCCAAGGAACAGCAGAAGATATTATGAAAGTACCGGAGTCGATAACCGGACAATATTTAAGTGGGAAAATTAAGATTCCGGTTCCTAAAATCCGTAAAAAACCATCCGGCTGGATTACGGTAAAGGGTGCGGCAGAAAATAATCTAAAAAATATTGATGTGAAGTTTCCGCTTGGTATTATGACTTGTGTTACCGGAGTTTCCGGTTCGGGAAAATCTTCATTAGTCAATGAAATTTTATATAAACACTTGGCGAAAAAGCTTAACCGGGCAAGAACCATTGCAGGAAAGCATAAATGTATTGAAGGTGTCGAGCAGTTAGATAAAATTATTGCGATTGACCAGTCGCCAATCGGACGTACTCCGCGTTCTAATCCCGCGACATATACCGGCGTGTTCGATCAAATACGGGATTTGTTTGCTACGACAAATGACGCAAAGACAAGGGGCTATAAAAAAGGCCGTTTTAGCTTTAATGTAAAGGGCGGTCGGTGTGAAGCCTGTTCCGGTGACGGAATTATTAAAATAGAGATGCACTTTCTTCCTGATGTATATGTGCCTTGTGAGGTTTGTGCAGGAAAACGGTATAATCGAGAAACGCTTGAGGTGAAATATAAAGGCAAAAATATTTATGATGTACTTGATATGACAGTTGAGGAAGCGGTTACCTTTTTTGAGAATGTACCTAAAATTAAAAGAAAAATTGATACTCTTCATGATGTAGGACTTTCATATGTAAAACTTGGACAGCCTTCGACTACGCTTTCGGGCGGAGAGGCTCAGAGAATTAAACTGGCTACCGAGCTCTCAAAACGGGGAACCGGAAAAACAATTTATATTCTGGATGAGCCGACGACAGGACTGCATTTTGCAGATGTGCATAAGCTTATCGGCATTTTACAGAAGCTTGCAGAAGGTGGAAATACAATTATCGTGATTGAGCATAATCTGGATGTTATAAAGACGGCGGATTATATTATTGATATTGGTCCGGAGGGCGGTGACAAAGGCGGTACGATAGTGGCAAAGGGAACACCTGAGGCAGTTGCAAAATGCAAGGAATCGTACACCGGTTATTATATTAACAGAATGTTGGAAAAGGATAAAGCGGGAGAAGAGACAGTATGAAATGGAGTAAGATTACAATAAAAACCATTCCGGAGGCAGAGGATATTATAATTTCATCACTTTATGATATTGGACTGGAAGGGGCGCAGATTGAGGACAGCCAGCCGCTTACCGAAGAGGAAAAGCAACAGATGTTTGTTGATATTCCACCGGAACCACAATCAGACTGCGGCACTGCAAACTTACATTTTTTTGTGGAGGTAACTGACGATACGGAGAGTGGCAGCACATCAATAGATAAAAATAAATTAAAACTATCGCCGGGACTGAATGCAGATGCAGATAATTCCTATGTGCCGGCTTCATCCGGGCTGCCGGAAGGTTTTGAATCACTTGAACAATTACTTGAAGCTATTAGATTGGAATTAGAGGAGCTTCGTCAATTTATGGATATTGGTGAAGGAACCATTTCGGTATCAGAAACAGAAGATATAGATTGGATGAACAATTGGAAGGAGTATTTTCACCAATTTACAATTGGGGATTTACTTGTTATTCCTTCTTGGGAGAAAGTAAGTCCGGAGGATGCAGATAAGAAAATACTGCGTATTGATCCGGGAACAGCATTTGGGACCGGAATGCATGAGACAACTCAGCTTTGCATCAAACAAATCAAAAAATATACAGATACACAAACAAAGCTGCTTGATGTAGGTACAGGGAGCGGTATTCTTGCAATTGTTGCACTTATGTACGGAGCGAAAGAGACAGTTGGTACTGACTTAGATGAGTGTGCAATAGAAGCAGTATGTGAAAATATGAAGAAAAATAATATCTCTCCGAATCAATTTACAATGATGATTGGAAATATTATTGATAATAAAGAGATTCAAGAAAAAGCAGGCTATGTTACGTATGATATTGTAGTTGTCAATATACTGGCAGAAGTATTGGTTTCATTAACCCCGGTTGTTTATCAGACATTAAAAAAAGGCGGCATTTATATTACGTCAGGTATTTTACATGAGAAAACAGCACTGGTTACGGACGCAATAGAGTGTGCCGGAATGACAGTAATAGAAGTGACAAGGCAGGGAGAGTGGGCGAGTATTACCGCAAGAAAATAATATTTCAGAGGTTTACAGAAAAGAAATTATAGTCTATGATAGAAAAATGGCATAAATTGATTGAAAACAGTGGAGGTTAGAATGCATCAGTTTTTTGTAGAACCATCCCAAATACAAGATAAACGTGTATATATATATGGAAAAGATGTAAATCATATCAAAAATGTACTGCGTATGAAAATTGGAGAAGAAATTTCTGTCAGCAACGGAGTTGATGCCAAAGAGTATCGATGCAGTGTCCTAGAATTACAAGAAGAGGAAGTTATATGTGAACTGCGTTTTATTAAGGAGGATGCCTTAGAGCTTCCGGCAAAGGTTTTTCTTTTTCAGGGCTTACCAAAAGCAGATAAAATGGAACTAATCGTTCAAAAATCTGTGGAGCTTGGTGTTTACGAAATTATTCCGGTTTCCACTAACCGTACAATTGTAAAATTAGACGCTAAAAAATCAAAAAGTAAAGTAATAAGATGGCAGGGAATTGCCGAGGCCGCGGCAAAACAGAGCAAACGGGCTATAATACCAGAGATTAAAATGCCAATGACATTTCAGGAAGCATTAAAATATGCTGAGAATATGGATGTTAAGCTCATACCATATGAAATGGCAGAAGGAATGGATAAAACAAGAACTTTGATTTCAAGTATAAAGAAAAATAATTCTGTGGCTGTTTTTATTGGGCCTGAAGGAGGATTTTCTGAAGAAGAGATTTTTATGGCTGTAGAAAGAGGAATTCTTCCGATTACGTTAGGAAAGAGGATTCTTCGTACAGAGACGGCAGGTATGTGTATACTCTCGTTTCTGGTGTATCAGTTAGAATAAAATCGCATATATTGTAACAAAAAGAAGAATTTGGAAAGGAAAGGGTATGGAAATATATTTAGACAACTCTGCTACGACGAAAGTGTTTCAAGAAGTGGCAGATTTAGTGTCCCAGGTTTTTCAGGAGGATTATGGAAACCCTTCCAGCATGCATTTAAAAGGAGTCGAGGCGGAGCGGTATTTGAAATATGCCAAGGAAACAATTGCCCGGATTATGAAGGTGAAGGATAAGGAAATCTTTTTTACTTCCGGGGGAACAGAATCAGATAATTGGGCATTAATTGGAACAGCAATGGCTAATTGTAAGGCAGGAAAACATTTGATTACAACTAAAATTGAACATCCTGCTATTTTACGTACGATGGATTATCTTGAAACCCAAGGATTTGAAGTAACTTATCTGCCGGTAGACAGAGAGGGAGTTGTCTCTTTAAAATCATTAAGAGAAGCCATACGTTTAGATACTATTTTAGTGTCAATGATGCATGTGAATAATGAAGTGGGATCGATTCAGCCAATTGCGCAGGCGGCTTCACTTGTAAAGGATATGAATCCCAAAACAATTTTTCATGTTGATGCAGTGCAGGGATTTGGAAAGCTTCCGATTTATCCGCAAAGATGGAAAATTGATATGGTTTCTGTCAGCGGGCACAAAATTCATGGTCCGAAAGGCGTTGGTTTTTTATATGTTAAAGAAGGGGTGAAGATTAGACCGATTATTCACGGCGGCGGCCAACAAAAAAACTATCGTTCGGGGACAGAAAATGTGCCGGGGATTGCTGGTCTTGGCAAGGCGGCAGAATTATTATATTGTAATTTTGAGAATGATAACAATCGACTTTATATGCTAAGAGGTTATTTTGTAAATGAGCTCTCTCGTATTAAAAATATAAAGATAAATGGACCTGTAAACGGAAAAGGTGCTCCTCATATTGTAAGTGTTACGTTTGAGGGGATACGCAGTGAAGTTTTATTGCATGCCTTAGAAGAACAGGGAATTTTTATTTCTGCGGGAAGTGCATGTGCTGCTAAAAAGCATTCCGTCAGCGATACTCTTCAAGCAATGAGATTACCCCAATCAGCACTTGATGCAACCGTTAGATTTAGCTTTTCTGTATTTACAACAAAAGAGGAATTGGAATTTACGCTAGGTGCACTTCGAGAAATCGTACCGATGCTAAGGCGTTATACGAGACATTAGATTATATAGAAATGCAAAAGAAAGGACATTATTATGTTTAAAGCGTTTTTGATAAAGTATGCCGAGATTGGCATTAAAGGAAAAAATAGATATTTATTTGAGGAGGCATTAGTCAATCAGATTCGTCATGCGCTTAAAAAGGCAGAAGGTGAATTTAAGGTATCCAGAACTCAGGGAAGAATTTATGTAGATGCTTTATCTGAATTTGATTTTGAAGAGGCGGTATCTTGTTTGAAGAAAGTATTTGGTATTTCAGGAATCTGCCCCGTTGTGTATGTTGAAGACAATGGTTTTGAACAATTAGGGAAAGATGCTGTCAAGTTCATTGATACAGTATATACGGATAAAAATATAACCTTTAAGGTGCATGCAAGACGTGCGCGCAAAAATTATCAAATGGATTCCATGGAGATTAATCGTGAATTAGGCGGCGTTATTTTAGATGCGTTTCCGGAAATGAAAGTTGATGTTCATAATCCTGAATTTGAGCTAAATGTGGAAATTCGTGAAAAAATTTATATATATTCTAAAATTATTCCGGGGCCAGGCGGTATGCCGGTAGGCACAAATGGTAAGGCAATGCTCCTATTATCAGGGGGCATTGACTCCCCGGTCGCAGGCTATATGATTAGCAAGCGTGGAGTAAAATTAGATGCGGTTTATTTTCATGCACCGCCTTACACGAGTGAACGTGCCAAACAAAAGGTAGTAGACTTAGCAAGGTATGTGAGTGCATACTCGGGTCCAATGAAGCTGCATGTCATTAATTTTACTGATATTCAACTTTATATTTATGATAAATGCCCGCATGATGAGCTTACAATTATAATGCGCCGTTATATGATGCGGATTGCGGAAATGATTGCAAAGGATACAGGATCGTTAGGATTAATTACGGGAGAGAGTATTGGACAGGTTGCATCGCAGACGATGCAGAGTCTGGCGGCAACAAATGAAGCATGTACAATGCCGATTTATAGACCGCTGATTGGATTTGATAAGCAGGAAATCGTAGAAATCTCTGAAAAAATTGACACCTATGAAACATCAATTCTCCCATATGAAGATTGCTGTACAATATTTGTGGCCAAGCATCCGGTTACAAAACCAAATATTAATGTTATAAAAGGGCATGAAAGAAATTTAGATGAAAAGATTCAAGAATTAATGGAAAAAGCATTGAGTGAAAAAGAAATAATTGAGATTGGGTAAGATTGGAAAAGAAGAGTCATGTCCATCTTATGGAGAGAAATTAAATGAACCTCTCCATAAGACTGTATATGCTCTTAGATTAGATATGGTTTCAGAGTTGCTAAAACTTCTTCAGCGTTGTCTTCAGCATGAATATTTAAGTCGATTGGCTTAGATA
>CAYPIB010000019.1:0-31036 GCA_964410675.1 uncultured Roseburia sp. | reverse complement strand
CATTCGAAAGCTTTCGATGGAGGCAGGTAAAAATGTGAAAGAAGAGGGAAGGGATAATAATCTTCTTGAGTTAATTGCAGCAGATCCGGCATTTAAGGGAACGCTGGAGGATTTGCAAAAAACGATGGAACCGGCAAAATACATCGGACGCAGTAAGGAACAGGTAGAAAAGTTTTTAGAAGCAGTGATTTATCCGATATTAGAAGAAAACAAACATTTGCTTGGCATAAAGGCAGAAATCACTGTTTAAAAAATTGTTTAGAAACTCTCCGAAATGCTTTGGGGAGTTTTTTTTCTATGCAGAAAGAGAAATATACTGTATACTTCTATTTAGGTTATTAGGAAAATGTAAATGCTTATATAAAATCAATTAATGGAGGAGACTATGTTTGGAAAGAAAAAAACAAATGATGACGTTATGGAAGAAGTAGACTATACCCCTAAAAAGGAAATGGGGAAAGGTATGAAAATTGCCGGAGGGATTTTTATTGCAATTTTGCTGCTTAGTTTATTTTTTGGTTCTTTTTATTCTATTAAGGAGGAAGAGCAGGCAGTTGTGACAACATTTGGAAGGGCGCGGGCTGTTACTACACCGGGACTGCATTTTAAAATACCTGTTATTCAGAAAGTATATAAAATTAATACAACAATACAAGGATTTCCGATTGGTTATACAGGAGACAACAATGATGAGTCTATTGATTCGGAATCGCTGATGATTACATCGGATTATAATTTTATTAATATAGATTTTTATGTGGAATATAGATTAAGCGATCCGGTAAGAGTGCTGTATGCTTCGCAGGAGCCGGTTGAAATACTAAAAAATCTATCACAGAACTGTATTCGTACAGTGGTGGGGTCTTATACCGTAGATGCAGTACTGACAACGGGTAAAAATGAAATACAGGGAAATATCAAAGAAATGATTATGGAAAAGCTTGAAAATTTGGACATTGGAGTTCAGCTTGTCAATATTACGATTCAAGATGCCGAACCGCCGACAGCTGAAGTTATCAATGCTTTTAAGGCAGTAGAGACGGCAAAGCAAGGCAAGGCAACCGCACTCAATAATGCCAATAAATATCGAAATGAACAGATTCCGGCAGCAGAGGCAGTTGTGGATCAGATTAAGCAAAGTGCCGAGGCACAAAAGCAGCAGCGTATTAATGAGGCAAACGGACAGGTCGCGCGTTTTAATGCAATGTATGCAGAATATACTAAATTTCCGTTTATTACAAAGCAGCGTATGTTCTATGAAGCTATGGAAGACGTTCTTCCAAATCTAAAGGTTGTAATTGAAGGAGAGGGTGAAATACAGGAATTTTTACCGCTTGATTCCATCGCAGGTGAAGCCGGAACAAATGAAAAAGCAACGAAAGACACCCAAGATAAAAAAGAGAGTGATGCAAAAGAAAATACCGGCAAGGAGGACGAATGATGAAAAACGTTAAGAAAACAACGACGATAATCGTTGCTATTATCATACTTTTAATTTTAGGAAGTACTTCTTTCGTAGTTACGCAGGAAAATGATTATAAATTAATTAGACAGTTTGGTAAAATACAAAGAATTATTGAAAATCCGGGGCTAAGTGTAAAGATTCCCTTTATTCAGACTGTAGATACTGTGCCAAAAGAAATATTGCTATATGATTTGCCGGTTTCTGATGTTATTACCTCTGATAAAAAGTCAATGATGATTGACAGTTATGTACTATGGAAGGTTTCTGAACCGAAAAAATTTGCCCAGACGCTCAGCGGTTCTACCGCAAATGCTGAGGCAAGAATTAATACGATTATTTATAATGCAATTAAAAATACAATTTCCAACATGACACAGGATGAGGTTATTAAGAGCCGTGACGGTAAAATTACAGTTACATTATCCGAGCCGGATGAGGATTTAAAATCAAATGATTTGAAGCTTGAGAATACTGAAGAAATTGTTGATATTAAGTCTCTCACAGAAGAAATCATGGCAAATATCAGTGCTTCTTATGATAATTATGGAATTGATATTTTAACAGTAGAAGTAAAAAAGCTTGATTTACCGGATGATAATAAAAGTGCGGTTTACTCCCGAATGATTTCAGAGAGAGAAAATATTGCGGCACAATATGGAGCTGAAGGAAAATCCGAGGCAAAAGTGATTCAAAATACAACCGATAAAGAAGTGTCGATTATGAAATCAACAGCTGAGGCCGAGGCAGAAAAAATTATTGCAGAAGGTGAAGCACAATATATGCAAATTTTATCCGAAGCATATAACGACGAAGCAAAAGGCGAATTTTATGGATATGTTAGATCCCTTGATGCAGCAAGAGAAAGCTTACAGGGAAATAATAAAACATTAATTTTATCAAAAGACTCTCCGATTGCTCAGATTTTTTACAATCGTTAGAGTTATGATATAAAATATATAAAGGAGATTTTAGTATGGGTTTAATTAAAGCAATTGGGGATGAAGCAAAGGATATATTAGGAGCAGCGAAGGGGGGGATTAAAGGGGTATTTAAAGATAAGTACAGGGATATTATAAAGTGCCCTGACCTTTCGGATGATATTATGATGATGAGGCGGACAACAGAAACCGGACGAATTTCTAGAACGAGTGCCATCATTGTGCAGCCATCCCAAATGGCTGTAATTGTAGACAGCGGCCGTGTTGTGGATGCAACGGCAGAGCAGGGAATGTACATATTTGATGAATCCTCCACCCCTTCTTTTTTTGCGGGCGATTTTAAAAGCTCGTTGAAGGATATGTGGGAGCGCTTTACATTTGGCGGTGCCAGTCCGAATGAGCAGGCAGTCTATTATTTCAATATGAAGGAAATTATGAATAACGGATTCGGAACGAAGACACCGATTCCCTTTAAGGATTGGGATCATGCGGTTATGAATGCAAGAATGCCGGGGGCTTATATGGCAATGAGCCTAAATATTCGCTGCTTTGGGAAATATACATTTGAAATTGATAATCCGGCTGTCTTTATGGAGGAAATTGCAGGGACAGCAGACATATTAAAAAAGGAAGAGTTTATAGAGCAAATGCGTACCGAAGTTATGGCAGCCTTTCAGTCAGTGCTGAATAGTCTTGGCTCTGATAAATATCGGATTGGTGCACTGGATTTACCGGGTCATACAGCACTCATTAAACAGATTATGGATGAAAATGTATTTGACCAGCCGATTCGTAACCGTGGGCTTAGACTTGTTTCCTTTGCGGTAGAGAGTGTGACTCCGGATGAGGCATCTCAAGAAAAGATTAATAAATGGGAGCTTGGCGGTGATGCCTTTAATCAGCAGGCGGTGCTGACAGATGCCTATGGTAAAGCAATGGTTGAAGCCGCCGGCAATGAAAACGGCGCAATGAATGGTTTTATGGGACTTGGATTTTTGAATATGAATACAGGTGGAATGGTACAGAATGTACCGGGTAATACTGCAAATATGCAGGCTGCAGCACAAAGCAATATGACGGGTGTGTATTGTCCAAACTGCAAAGCCAGCGTGAGCGGAAAGTTTTGCTCTAATTGCGGTACGCAAATGCCGGAACAAAATCCGGGTAAACGATTTTGCGGGGAATGTGGAACCGAGGTAACCGGAAAGTTTTGTCAAAACTGCGGTAAGCAAGTATAAGAGTCATATATGAATATAAATTTTGATTATTATAAAGTTTTTTATTACGTAGCCAAAACCGGTAGTCTGACGCAGGCAGGGGAGAAGCTTTCTATCTCTCAGCCGGCTGTCAGTCAGGTGATGAAGCAGCTGCAAACACAACTGGATACAACACTTATGATTCGAAGTTCAAGAGGAATTAAACTGACTTTGGAGGGGGAGATACTCTACGAGTATATCGAGCGTGGCTGTGAACAGTTTTATATGGCTGAAAAAATATGCTCCAGATTAAAAAATTTGGAGGCCGGTGAGATTTTTATCGGTGCCAGTGATATGACCCTGCAATATTATTTGTTACCATATTTAGAAAAATTTCATGAAAAGTATCCTCAGATTAAAATAATGGTTACGAATGCGCCTACACCGGAGACAATTATGAACCTAAAAGATGGAAAGATTCACTTTGGCGTTGTAACAACTCCTTTTTTACCGGAGAATGATTTTAAGGTTCAAAAAGTCAGAGAAATTCAGGATATTTTTGTAGCAGGCCGGAAATACTTTCAATTGAAGAATCACATGAAGGATTTTAAAGAGTTAGAGAAGCATCCTCTTATTTTATTGGAAAAGAATACAAGTACACGCAATTATGTTGACACGATTTTAAAGGAAAATAATATTATTTTAAATAATCCTGAATTTGAACTGGCTACGTCCAGTATGATTGTGCAATTTGCCCTTCGAAACCTCGGGATTGGCTGTGTAGTTGAGGATTTTGCAAAAGAGTATATAGAGGAAGGAAGCTTGTTTGCTCTTACCTTTGATCAGATAATACCGAAAAGGCATATGTGTGTGATTACGCAAAATAAACTTCCGATCGGCACAGCTGCGGCAGCGCTATTAAATATGCTATTAACATAATTTTGTGACATAAGTAAAAATTATATAATGTATAATTAATATTGATTTTACTTATATGATTCGGTTTAGTATAATCATATAGTAAGGGACGGGAGTGAGTTTTTTACACCCGTCTTTTCTTTTATTTAAAGATTATATAAAAAAATGGAGGAAATTATATGGTAACAGCAGTAGTTGGCGCAAATTGGGGCGATGAAGGAAAGGGCAAGATTACCGATATGCTTGCAGAGAAAGCTGATATTATTATTCGCTTTCAAGGAGGAGCAAATGCAGGACATACAATTATCAATGAGTATGGTAAATTTGCTTTGCATACACTGCCTTCCGGTGTGTTTTATAATCATACTACAAATATTATTGGAAATGGCGCAGCATTAAATATTCCGATGCTTTTAAAAGAAATTAAGTCTATTATCGATGAAAATGTGCCCATGCCTAAAATTTTAGTTTCTGACAGGGCACAAATTGTAATGCCATATCATATTTTGTTTGACCAATACGAGGAGGAAAGACTTGGAAGTAAGTCATTTGGTTCGACAAAATCGGGAATTGCTCCATTTTATTCTGATAAATATGCGAAAATCGGTTTTCAGGTAAGCGAGCTTTTTGACGATGACTTATTAAAGGAGAAGATTGTCCGTATTTGCGAAACAAAGAATATTATGCTAGAGTATTTATATCATAAGCCATTGCTTCAGACGGATGTGCTGCTAGAGACCTTGCACAGTTATAGGGATATGATTGCACCTTATGTTTGTGATGTTTCCTTATATCTTGACAAGGCAATAAAAGAAGATAAAAATATATTGTTAGAAGGGCAGCTTGGAACACTAAAAGATCCGGATCATGGTATTTACCCGATGGTCACTTCATCATCGACATTAGCCGCTTATGGTGCTATTGGCGCAGGATTGCCTCCCTATGAGATAAAAAAGGTAGTTACAGTTTGTAAAGCATATTCTTCAGCAGTGGGTGCGGGAGCTTTTGTTACAGAGATTTTTGATGAAGAGGCAGATGAGCTTAGAAGCCGGGGCGGCGATGGCGGTGAGTATGGGGCAACAACAGGACGGCCGAGACGAATGGGGTGGTTTGACTGTGTCGCCTCTAAATATGGATGCCGCTTACAGGGGACTACGGAAGTAGCATTTACCGTGTTGGATGTGCTTGGCTATTTAGAAGAAATTCCTGTATGCACAGCATATGAAATTGACGGCGAGGTAACAACAAATTTTCCGGTAACAAGTAAATTAAAAAAGGCAAAACCAGTCATGACTCTGCTGCCGGGCTGGAAGTCAGAAGCAGAGGATATAAGAGGAATTAAGAACTTTGAGGAGCTGCCGATACATTGTCAAAATTATGTAAACTTTGTTGAGGATCAGCTTGGATATCCGGTAACAATGATATCAAATGGTCCCGGCCGTGAAGATATTATTTATCGAAAGAGCTCTTTGATAAAATAAACTAAAGGTGATTAAAATGATAACAACAATTATTTTTGATATCGGAAACGTATTAGTTGATTTTTGCTGGGAGGAGTATTTGCAGAGCTTTGGTTTTTCTAAGGAAATAGAGGAACGCTTAGCAAAAGCTTTGATGCTCAGCCCTGTATGGGATGAATTTGACCGTGGTGTACTCAGTGATGAGGAAATACTGCATCGCTTTATTCAAAACGACCCCGATATAGAAAAGCAAATTCGATTGGTTTATAAAAATATAAATGGCATACTAAAAAAACGCAGCTATGCAATTCCTTGGATAAAGGAATTAAAAAGCAAAGGCTTTCGGGTACTGTTTTTATCCAACTTTTCAAGAAAGTCAGAAATTGAGTGTGCCGAAACAATAGATTTCATTCCCTATATGGATGGCGGAATTTTTTCTTACCAAGAGAAACTGATAAAGCCTGATCCGGCAATCTATAAGCTACTGTTAGAACGTTATAAACTCATAGCGAATGAATGTGTTTTTTTTGATGATAGAGAAGATAATTGTGAGGCAGCAAAAGCACTCGGCATACATGCCGTTGTATTTAAGTCAAAAGAATCAGCCGAAAAAGCATTGGAAGTACTAATAAAGGAGAAAATATGGGACAGAAAATACTAATTATCGGCGGGGTTGCCGGCGGGGCTTCGGCTGCGACAAAGCTTAGAAGAAATAGTGAGAAGGATACGATTATCATGCTGGAAAGAGGACCGCATGTATCGTTCTCTAATTGTGCTCTGCCATATCATTTAAGCGGGATTGTGGATGAAGCTGAAAAGCTGGTGCTTATGGATCCAAGGGCATTTTTAAAGCAATACAATATCGAAGCGAGAGTTAACGAAGAGGCAGTACGGATTGATCGAAAACGAAAATGTGTAATTATAAAAGAGCTGGAATCAGGTAAAATATATGAGGAATTTTATGATAAGGTAATTTTATCTCCCGGTGCAGCCCCTATTATTCCAAGGATTAAGGGAATAGAAAAGACAAATGTATTCACAATCAGGAATGTTGTTGATATTGATACCCTAAATCGTTTTATTCAGGAACAGGCAGTAGAAAATATTGTTGTTGTAGGCGGCGGGTTTATTGGTGTCGAGGCAGCAGAAAATTTAAGAATGGCTGGTTATCATGTCACACTTGTAGAAGGCAGCAGGCAGATTTTAAATACATATGATTATGATATGGTTCAAATACTTCAAAAGGAAATGATGGATAAAGGTGTAACCGTTATTGTTGAAGATACCGTGACTGAATTTAATGAGCATGAGACAATACTTGCTTCCGGAAAAGTAATAACAACTGATGCAGTTGTTATGGCTGCAGGAGTGCTGCCGGAAACAGGACTGGCAAAGGAAGCGGGACTTTTGCTTGGAACGACAGGAGCAATTAAGACAAATGCTTACTATCAGACAAATGATCCGGATATTTATGCAATCGGGGATGCGATTGAAGTAGATTTTATTCCCACAAAGTTAAAGACAAAGCTTTCACTTGCCGGACCGGCAGTTAAGCAGGCGCGGGCTGTGGCAGATCATATTCATAGTAAAAATAATGCGCCAATCGAAAAAGGGTATTTTGGTGCTTCAGCAATTAAGGTATTTGATTATAATGGAGCTTCTACCGGCCTTAATGAAGCAATGATAAAAAGATTTAATTTAGACTTAAAATATGAAATTGTAAGGGTTATTCTTCCGGATAAAGTGGGACTGATGCCGGATGCGCAGACCATGCATTTGAAATTACTGTTTGAGATACCTACCGGAAAAATTCTTGGCGCCCAGGCAATCGGAAAAGGGGATGTGACAAAAAGAGTGGATGTTATTTCCACGGCAATGAAATTTTCCGGAACGGTCAGTGATTTAATGAACTTAGAGCTTTGTTATGCGCCGCCTTTTTCGACGCCAAAGGATATTGTTAATTATGCAGGCTATGTAGGAAGCAATCTCCTTAACGGCATGTTTAAGCAGGTAAACATAGATACAGTACGAGGCCTTGTAGAGGATAATCAGTTTATATTGGATGTCAGGGAAAAAGCTGAATATAAGAGAGGGCATATAAAGAATGCTATGAATATTCCACTGGGTGAGCTGAGGGAAAGATTATCAGAAATACCAAAAGAGGAAAAAATATATCTTTATTGCAGGACCGGGCAAAGAAGCTACCATGCCGTCTTGACACTTCAAGATTCTGGTTATGAACATGTTTATAATATTGCCGGAAGCTTTTTGGGTATTTATTATTATGATTATTATAATGATAAAACAAAGAAAAAAGAGAGTATTATAATAAAATAATGAAAAGAACTGATGCTTTTTATCGTATCAGTTCTTTTAGTTTTTCTGTATCAATAATTTGAATGACTCCTCTTGCCTGGGTTAAAATGCCTTCAGCTTGAAAGACCTTCAGCATCCGTGATACGACTTCCCTGGCACTGCCGATATACTTTGCGATTTGCTCCTGAGTAATATATAGTTGGTTTGATTTCGTTTTTGTACTTTCATCTAATAGAAAGACAGCAAGCCGTTTGTCGAAGCTCATAAATAAAATCTGTTCCATTGCCCACATAACATCGGAGAAACGTTCCGTTGTTTTTTTATAGGCAAAATTTTCTACATATACATTTTGTCGGCTTAATTTGGTAAATGCTGCTATATTAACAAGATATACCTCCGTATCACTCTCTGCTTCAATATAAACATCGAAGGTAATACTGTTCAATATGCAGGATGCAGAAAGCACGCATACATCCAATGGGAGCAAACGATATAACGTAATTTCGCGCCCATCTTCTGACAACATATAAACACGTAAACCGCCGCTTTTGATGAGAAGGACGCCGAGACACTCTTGATCCCGACTGTGGAGTGTAGTTCCCTTTTGGTATGACATAACAAAAATGTTTTGCTGAAATAATTCCTTTTCAAGAGGTGTCAGTTTAACCCAAAAATCAAAGTGTGAAATAATTGAGTTGAATTCTTTATTTGAAATCATATATATTCCTTTCTATATTATGAGTTTCGTATATGCTTAATAGCTACTATAACATATTTTTAAGCCTACGTTAATCGATGTTATTTTTTATATATTTTACTTGACTTCCTTGGACTATCGTGATAGTCTGAGAGTGGACAGGGACTATTGCAATAGTCTGGGAGGAAGGAGAGGCATATGGAATTAAAATTATTTGATTCTGAACTTAAGGTTATGGAAATTTTATGGGAGCAGGGTGAGGCTTCGGCACGTGATCTTGTGGATGTATTAGCAGAGCGTATTGGCTGGAATAAAAATACGACTTATACTATTATCAAAAAGTGTGTTGATAAAGGAGCGATCGAACGATCGGAGCCGGGTTTTATATGTAAGCCTATCGTTTCAAAGGAGGAAGTTCAGCAAAGTGAGACCGAGCAGTTAATCGACAAGATGTTTGGCGGCTCAAGTGAACTATTCTTTTCCTCATTTTTAAAAAATAAAGGAATTTCTGCTAAAGAGGCTAAGCGGCTTGCTGAAATGATTAAGGAGGAAGAATGATATGATACATTTAACAATGGGGATGCCCCTATATTTAATGGCTTTCTACGGAAGCATTATGATAGTACTTGTACTGCTGTTACGGTTTTTATTTAAAGATAAACTACCAAAGTTTGTTTTTCCGATACTATGGTGTATGATTTTAATTCGTTTGCTAATTCCATTTTCCTTATCAAGTCCAATTACACTAAAGCAAAGCATTAGTCTGCCTTGGCAGGAGTCTTGGAATGTGGCTGGGGGTGCAATGACAGCAGCCACAGAGAATATTGTAGAGGATACGAGTAGTTCTTCCGCATCGGATGCCGAAACCGCTGTTGCATATGCCAGCGAAAGTGGTTTTGGCAGCATGTCCAGTTTAAATCGGGGAGAAATTGTAATGATACTGTATGCACTCGGTATTATTATTACGATTTCCATTTTATTATATCAAATATTTAAATATTCAAGAATATTAAAAGACAGCCTTTTGGTGGAACATAATGAAACAATAAATACAATATTACGGGAAATGAATATGGGTCATATTCTTGTTTTTACAAATGACCATATTTTGTCACCATTGGTATGCGGATTGCTTCATCCACGTATATATTTGCCATCAGGAATGGAGTTTAACAATACTTTGCTGCTTAAGCATATATTTAAACATGAAACAATCCATATAAAGCGCAAGGATAACTGGCTAAAGGCAGTGATGCTTATGGCAATTTGCCTTCACTGGTACAATCCTCTTGTTTGGCTCATGTCTAAAGTTCTTTCGGCAGATATAGAAACTGCTTGTGATACGGCAGTAATTGGCCAACTTGATTCAGATGAACGTAAAAGCTATGCAGCAAGCTTATTGGCGATGGCAATTACAGGAAACCGCCAAACATTATTATACAGTGCTTTTTCTAAAACTGAGGTTGAACGAAGAATAAAAGGGATTTTACGTTATAAAAAGGCATCTTTTCTTGTCTTGGTATTTTCTGCTTTCCTCTTATTTAGCTGTACAACAGTTTTAGCTACCGGTATTCAGGCACCATTTTCTGAATATTTAAGCAGCTATTGTGGCAGTGGAGGGTGTAAATGGGAAGTGCAGGCAGGGCTGTCTAGAGATATTGCCTTAGGCAGGGATTCTCAAAAAAGAGCCAATCAGGCAATTTTTGATGCAATGAACAGGGAAGATTCAGATGATTCGGTCGTTCTTCAGGAAAAAGTATTATTGAACTTATCTAAAGAATTTGGTGTTGAAAAGTCTGCATTTGAATTGGATATATCTCTGAACATTGACGAGGAAACCCGGCAAAAAGAATATGAGTCATATGGTATTACAAAGAATGCATCCGGCTATTACCTATACAAAGGGGAAGCAATGAGAATATTTGATGATTTGCTTGGTAAAACATATCAATCGTGGGATGAAGGGGAAGTAGACGTTAGTATTGTGCGTGATCGGATGGGTGAAATCTCTAAGGTGACTGTTTTACGAAAAGGTGACCGGGCATATGATGAAAAAGCAGAGAATTAAAAGGAACGTTAAAAAAACTGACACAGAGTAAAATGTGTCAGTTTTTTGTGTCAGAAGTATCATTAACTGCTTCTTCAAATTGTTTTTGCTTAGCCTCTTCTAATCCTTCTACTTCTGGAAAAACACTGGCGATTGTACGTTTGTTTGATATGACACCATACAGCCATATATAAATCCATAACAAAATAGGAACGGCAACAGTGGCAAACAGACAAGCTTTAAATAAATTGCCTGAGCCATCAAAATTAAAAATTGCAGTAATTAACGTTGCAGCATACAAGAGAGCAAGTAAGATTACAGCAATAAGAGCGGCACGCCGCTGATGTTTTGAATACATAATGGTTTCCTTTCGTGCTATAAAATAAAGTGAATAAAAACTGTAGTCTTATTGTAACATAAATTTTATAAAAAGTAACAAAAAATTTGCAACATTGCCGGCAGTGTGGTATTCTAGCATTATTGAAAAATGGGGAGAAGGTGAAGCTTTATATGGCACAAACAAAAGGGATTTCACTCGCATCAAAGACATTAGTTAAAGACAGATATCGTATTAAAGAGCTTTTGGAAAACAGCGGATTAACGTTGACTTATTTGGCATATGATACGTTTCGGGACAAGAAGATTGTATTAAAAGAATTGTGTCCGGAAAAGCTGGTAGAGAGAACTGACGGGCAATACATAACCTGTAGGAAGTTATCGGATGAAGCTGTTTTTGAAGAAATGAAAGAGGAAATGATTAGTCAGGCAAAGAAAATGATTAAGCTTTTTCCTTTAAGCGGGATTACTAATGTTATTAGTTATATAGAAGAAAACAAAACGGTATATATTATTTCGGAATATATCGAAGGCTTAACTTTAGAACGATTTTTGAATGCCAGGAAGGCAGAAAAGCTTCTTTTAGATTCGCTTACTGTTTTTTTTGCTCCTTTTATGGATGCATTGGAAAAGCTGCATGAGGCAGGTGTGATTCACGGGAAAATCAGGCCGGATCAAATAATAGTTACCAAAAACAACGGTGCCGTTTTAACCGGATTTTGTGAACCAATCAGCGCACTCGTAAAGCCTGCGTTTATGGAGGACGTAATTCCTTCAAGAAATAGTCGTTATGCTCCGGTTGAACTTTTTATGAAAAGTGAAATAAAATTATCTGTCGATGTGTATGGGCTGGCATCGACAATATATCATTGTATTACAGGTAAGGTTCCGCCTAATTTTTATGACAGAATTCAAAATACAGATACTTTGCAGCCGCCATGGGATATGGGAATTGAATTAACGAGCGAACAGAGCAAGGCAGTCACAAAGGCGATGGCATCGCATGCATTTGAGCGGACGCAAACAATTAAGCAGCTGCGAAAAGGTTTACAGCCTGAAGTTGGCAAAGCAAAAGCACCGGCTCCAATTGTTCTTTATCATACCCCATTTGTATTTCACAAAATTGATATTTACAAAAATCGAAAAAGAATTTTTATTGCTGCGGTTATTTGTTGTCTTCTCCTGTTTTTAATGCCGAAAGCAGCAGGGGCTGTAAAAGAGAGTAGAATTAATCATTTTTATCATAAATTTTCAACCTCCAGTTTGTATGAACAATGTACAATTCTTAGAGGCATGTCAGCAGGAAAAAGATCAGCTTATGTCAATGATTATACGAGGTTGACAGAAGGGGATAAATTCAATAAAATTAAGTATTATAATTTAAATAAAGAGAAATATTTTTTAAGGTCTGAAGTGGATTTTTCGGAAAGAAATTATTCATTTTTAACAATTGATTATCGGGATTCTGCCAGAGCAGTAGTTACGTTCTATCAAAAAGGAGAAGAGATCATCTATGATATTAATCTTCTGAGACAGGATGGAGAATTTAAGGCAAGTAAAGCAATTATTAAAGATGGCATTATAAAAGGACAGGAAGATTTGACGATAAAACCATAATATAATATACTATACAAAGTTTTAAAAGCAGGACTTTAAGAAAATGCAAGAGAGAATAAGGAGTGAAGGACGATGGCATTATTAAAAGAGTGGCGCGACACAGCATATTCAGAAACAGCTAATAAGGGAGATTTACAAAGACTCTGGACGGCTTATTTCCAGAAGGAAAAAGACATTTATGAACAGCTTCTAGCCAATCCGGAAGAAGAAGTAAAAGGAACAGTTTCAGAACTGGCAGATAAATATGATGTAGAGCTTATGACGATGGTTGGCTTTTTGGATGGAATTCAAGATTCACTTTCAGCGGAAAATCCAATTGATGAGATGGAAGAGGATACAGAAGTAAGCCTTAAGTTTGAGAAAGAAAAGCTATATAAAAATATGGTAGCAGCAGGAGCAGATTGGCTTTATGGTATCGATGCATGGAAGGATATTTTTCCGGAAGAAAAGTTAAAAGAACTATATGTAGAACAAAAGAAATCAGGCACAATCGTAAAAGGACCAAAGGTTTATCCAAATGATCCTTGCCCATGCGGGAGCGGTAAAAAATATAAAAAGTGCTGCCTAAAAGGATAAAAAAATGGAAAGTAGAGTAGAAGATGCAATTTCCTTATTTAAGCAAGGATATAACTGCTCACAGGCTGTATTTGCAACCTATGCAGATTTATTTGGTATAGAAAGAGAAATGGCATTAAAGATGACAAGTACAATGGGGGCCGGTATTGGCCGTATGAGAGAAGTATGCGGGACTGTTTCGGGAATGGCACTGCTATTGGGACTTAAGGAAGGTAATGTGGATCCTAATGATGAAGCGGCAAAAACTCATGCTTATAAAATAGTGCAAGAAATCAGTGACGAGTTCGCTAAACAAAATGGAAGCATAGTATGCAGAGACTTACTTGGAATTTTAAGCCGCGAAAAAAGTGCAGCACCATCCGAACGAACGGATGAGTATTATAAAGTACGTCCTTGTGTGAAGCTTGTAAAAAGTGCGGCGGAACTAATTGAGAGCCGTATTTTTACCGAAGAAGTATAATTGTTTTAATTTTCCTCTTTACTTTTTAAAAAAAGGGGAATACAATAAAATTAACTTAATTATTTTAATACGTAGAAGAGAAGAGTACTTTGTGAAAGATAGCAGAGAGAAGTGCCGCTTTACAAGGCGTGGTGTAAGCACTTTTATTAGAAGCATAGGAAAACTAACTCTGAGTGGCCCCAATCAGGTCCGGTGATTCCGTTATCATCAATCAAGAGAGGTCTTTTTAAGACGTGAATTCAGGCAATAGATAAGTATATTTCTGATTAGCGCAAAAGACAAGCAGGGTGGAACCGCGTAACTTACGTCCCTCGTACTATTATTTTAGTGCGAGGGATTTTTTATTTTTTAGGAAATTCTTATATCATAGGAAAGAGAGGAATTAGTATGAAAGATAAGATAATAGCTTTATTTAAAGGTGAAAAAACAATAAGTAAAATGGATTTATGGCTGATCGGAGGAATCTGCTTTTTGGCAGGCATTGTGATTGGGATTATGAAAGCTCCATGGTCGCATGGGATTAAAATCGGGTGTAACAACGGCAATCATACCAGCTTTGGGCAAGACAATGATGATGAGTGTTGTTGTGATGAAGAATGCTGGTGTGAAGAAGAATAAAAACGAGGAGTAAGTAAGGATGAAAATTACATTAAAAGATGGAAGCGTTAAGGAATATGCAGAAGTAAAAAATGTATATGAAATAGCCCTTGATATTAGTGAGGGATTGGCAAGAGCGGCTTGTGCCGGTGAAGTGAATGGTGAAATTGTTGATTTAAGATATGTAGTAGAGAAGGATTGTGACTTAAATATTTTGACGGCAAATGATAAAGCCGGACTTTCTACAATACGACACACTGCATCTCATATACTGGCAGAGGCAGTGAAAAGATTGTATCCAAATGCTAAACTGGCAATTGGACCATCCATTGACAATGGTTTTTATTATGATTTTGATACTGAGCCTTTTTCCAGAGAAGATTTGGATAAAATCGAAGCGGAAATGAAGAAAATCATAAAGCAGGGTAATAAACTTGAAAAATTTACTCTTAAAAGAGAAGAAGCCATAAAGTTTATGGAAGATGCGCAGGAACCTTATAAGGTGGAATTAATCAAAGACCTTCCGGAAGATGCGGAAATCTCTTTTTATTCTCAGGGAGAGTTTGTTGATCTATGTGCCGGTCCACACCTTATGAATACAAAGGGAATTAAAGCATTTAAGCTTATTTCCTCCTCGGGTGCATATTGGAGAGGAAAATCTGAAAATGCAATGCTGCAGAGAATTTATGGAACCGCTTTTCCTAAAAAAGATGAATTAAAAGAATATTTAGAATATTTAGAAGATGTAAAAAAACGAGACCACAATAAGTTAGGCCGTGAAATGGAGTTATTTGCAACCGTAGATGTAATTGGCCAGGGACTTCCGCTGTTAATGCCAAAGGGTGCCAAAATTATTCAGACACTACAGCGCTGGATTGAGGATGAGGAGGATAATAATCGTGGCTATGTCAGAACGAAAACGCCTTTACTTGCGAAAAAGGATTTGTATGTTATTTCAGATCACTGGGGACATTATAAAGAAGGAATGTTTGTTTTAGGTGATGAGGAAAAAGAAGGGGAAGAAGTATTTGCACTTCGTCCAATGACATGTCCATTCCAATATTATGTATACAAGCAAAGTCAAAAGTCATACCGGGATTTACCGCTTCGTTATGGTGAGACATCGACTCTTTTTAGAAATGAAGAGTCAGGGGAGATGCATGGGCTTACAAGAGTGCGTCAGTTTACAATTTCGGAGGGACATTTAATTGTAAGACCGGATCAAATAGAAGAAGAGTTCAAAGGTTGTGTAGACTTGGCAAAATATTGCTTAACGACGCTTGGCTTACAGGATGATGTCACATATCGTATGTCTAAATGGGATCCAAACAATAAGGAAAAGTATCTTGGAACCGAAGAAATGTGGAATGAAGTACAGGATATGATGCGGAATATTTTAAATGATATTGGAATTTCATTTACAGAAGAGGATGGCGAAGCTGCTTTTTATGGTCCGAAATTGGATATTCAGGCAAAAAATGTATATGGAAAAGAAGATACGATGATTACGATACAGCTTGATATGTTCCTTGCAGAGCGGTTTGATATGACTTATGTTGATAAAAATGGCGAGAAGGTCCGTCCTTATATTATTCACAGAACTTCAATAGGCTGCTATGAAAGAACGCTTGCATGGCTGATTGAAAAATATGCCGGAAAGTTCCCGACATGGTTATGTCCGGAGCAGGTACGAGTACTGCCGATTTCAGAAAAGTATGCGGACTATGCTGAAAAGGTAGCATCAAAATTAAAACAAAACGGAATTTTATATACAATTGACAACCGCTCTGAGAAAATCGGTTATAAAATACGGGAATCTCGTCTTGATAAAGTGCCATATATGCTTGTTGTCGGACAAAAGGAAGAGGAAGAGGATCTGGTATCAGTAAGAAGCCGATTTGCAGGCGATGAAGGTCAAAAAACATTAGAACAATTTATTGCAGAAATATGTGAGGAAATCCGCACGAAGACAATTAGAAAAGAAGAAGTAATTGAAGAAAAAATAAAGAATTAAAAGTATAAATTTTGTAAAAGACCTCATACTAATCTTGAAGCAGTAATGTAGATTAGTAGATTAGTAGGAGGTTTTTTATGGCAACATTAAAGTGTGTAGTAGATACTTGCAGCTATAATGAAGATAAATGTTGCTGCAAGGGCGATATTATGGTAGGTGGAAAGCATGCGCATGATGAGGAAGATACGAGTTGTGATTCCTTCCGTTCAAGGGCAAATGATTCTTATACAAGTTCCACACTCCATCCTTACCAGACAATCAGTATTGATTGTGAAGCTGTAAAATGTGTTTATAATACTAATTATAAATGCTATGCTCAGAAGGTTGATATCACCGGAAGCAGTGCAGACAGCTGCAGCGAGACAGCCTGTGCAACATTTAAAGAAAAGTAAAAAATTAGAAACAAAAAAACGACTGTCTTTTATGGAGAGTCGTTTTACATAATTAAAATGTCACGAAAATAAGATTTCACTTGACAACCAAATTACTCCATGATATTATATCTGAGTATGTAATTGATAAAGTTGCAATTAATACAACCAAGCAGAGTATCCACTCTCACCCTGCGGCAGATGCTGGCAGGTGTTCATAAAAGTCTGTAATGAAGTGAACGTTAGAAGTTCATTAACAGTAGAGGTATGAATTTTAGTGGATGGTCTGTAGCTATTCACTTTTTTTATTGTACAAATTCTTATGGAGGTGCACAACTATTAGCGATTTAATGATTAACGAACAGATTAGAGACAAGGAAGTACGTCTTATTGGAGAGGATGGAGAACAATTAGGTGTTATGTCTTCACGGGAAGCCCAAAAGCTTGCAGAAGAAGCAGGTCTTGATTTAGTAAAGATTGCACCGACTGCCAAGCCTCCGGTTTGTAAGATTATTGATTATGGAAAATTCAAATACGAACAGACCAGAAAAGAAAAAGAAGCAAAGAAAAAACAAAAAACGACTGAAATAAAAGAGATTCGTTTATCCCCTAATATTGATAAAAATGATTTGAACACCAAAATTAGTGCTGCGCAAAAATTTATTTCTAAGGGCGATAAGGTGAAAATCACACTGCGTTTCCGTGGACGTGAAATGGCTCATATGTCTAAAAGCAGGCATATTTTGACTGATTTTGCGGAAAGTCTTTCAGAAATTGCGACAGTAGAAAAATTTCCAAAAATAGAAGGCAGAAGTATGACTATGGTTCTGACAGAGAAAAAATAGTAAGAGTGTTTTTAGCTGACAACCTACAGTTAAAATAGATGGAAAAAGATATAGGAGGAAACTAACATGCCAAAAATGAAAACAAACAGATCTGCTGCAAAGCGTTTCAAAGTAACAGGTACAGGAAAGTTAAAAAGAAACAAAGCTTATAAACGCCATATCTTAACTAAAAAATCTGCAAAAACTAAGAGAAATCTAAGAAAAGCAGCTATGACAGATAGTACTAACGTTAAGAATATGAAGAAGATTTTACCATATTTATAGGGCATAGGAGGGATTAAGAAATGGCACGTATTAAAGGCGCTTTAAACGCAAAGAAAAAACACAATAGAGTATTAAAACTTGCAAAAGGATATAGAGGAGCACGCTCAAAACAGTACAGAGTTGCAAAACAATCTGTAATGAGGGCTTTAACTTCTTCTTATGCTGGACGTAAAGAGAGAAAGAGACAGTTCAGACAATTATGGATTGCACGTATTAATGCGGCAGCAAGAATAAATGGTTTGAGCTACAGCAAATTTATGCACGGCTTAAAATTAGCTGAAATAGATATTAACAGAAAAATGTTAGCTGAGATGGCAGTAAATGACGCAGAAGGCTTTAAAGCTTTAGCAGAACTTGCAAAATCCAAAACAGCATAAGAGTTATCAAAAAAACAGGCATATCATCAAGTGGTGATATGCCTGTTTAGTATAGAATTAGTATTTTTCATTTTCCATCGCTTCCGCTTTTGTTTTTTCCTGTGTGCATTTAGGATGCTCCGGAGGTGCATAGATAGAAAAGACTTTCAATGGGCAACGACCGGTATTGATAATATTATGCCAAGTCCCGGCTGGAACAAAAATACCAAAATTAGCACATACGTTCATCTCCAATTCTAAATGTTCTTTACAGTCACCCATTACAGTACAGCCTTGGCCGCTCTCAATATAAATAAACTGATCGACATCCGA
The DNA here is from genome assembly GCA_964410675.1 of uncultured Roseburia sp. GTDB lineage: Bacteria > Bacillota > Clostridia > Lachnospirales > Lachnospiraceae > RGIG3040. Next base: position 12,230 of record CAYPIB010000019.1, on the reverse strand, counting down.
ATGACATTCCAGTCCGATATCATCACCTGCTTCAATACACATAAGAGTAAGCTGAAAACTTTTACCGGTCCAAAGAGAAGTACGGAAGAAAGGATTTTGTATTGCAGCGTTTTTTAAGTTGACAGCAAAAGGTTTGCCTCCATGATCAAAGCAGCATTTTTCTTTTTGATTATTGTGTATATAATTTAACATGTTAAATCCTTGCAATTATTTTATTATATTATATGAAAATAATTACAATAGTGCATATTTTATGTTGACTTTGTCAATAATGATGCATATAATATTTTTGTATTCCTCAATAGCTCAGTTGGTAGAGCATGCGGCTGTTAACCGCAGGGTCGTTGGTTCGAGTCCAACTTGAGGAGTGTTGCAGCGGCAAAAAAGATGCCGCACCAGAAAAGCTCGCAGTTGCGGGCTTTTTTACTTATGAAGGATGAAATATATTAGAAATTTCGACGGCATATTAAAAAAATATAAAAACTATTGACATTTAACATTGTATGTTGTAGATTAAAAGTAGAAAAAACTTAGTATATTTTTAATTTCATGTCGTCATTCTGTTTTACACACACAAATATTAAAAAGGAGGAATTCTAATGAAAAAAATATTGGCAATCTTATTAATTGCAATCACTTGTGTTGTATCGTCACCGAATCTTTCTATTGATGCTTATGCTGCATGTAGTCACCACGGGGATAAATATATAGTACAAAAACCAGGTGGGGTAAAAGAAATTTACTGTTTAAATTGTGGTGAAATAATATATACATCTAAACCGTAAATAGAATTTTAAAATATAAAGATTGATACATAATAAACATAAAACATCACTAAAGCACATGGCTGCTTACAGTGGGGGTGTAGGTTTGAGTCCAACTTGGGGAGGCTATAAAAAAGGGGATGTCGCAAAATGACTAAATTTTAGTCATTTTGCGACATCCCCGATAATTTTGACGTTTTCCACACTATTTTCATAGGTTTGTTAACGTTACTACTTTATTACTGCATATTTTCTTTCCGTGACAGCAAACATAAGCATAGGAGCAAAGTGTTACAAGACTACGATATTTGCAGCAACAGCAATGCTGATTACACTTACAAGGGCACTTCTGATCGTAATATTTTTTATTTAGGATCGCTGCTTCCACCGACAACAGTAACTTGAAAAGTCAAGGTTGTGATTCCCAGAGCGGCTATTGATGGAATTTTATAGGTTAAAGTATTATTTGTTAATGTTGGTGTAACCTGAGCGTTGTTTTCCTTAAAGGAACCGGTTACAAATTGAGAGCCGGCAGGCAGGACATCAGTAAAAGGAATGTTCGTGATTGCAGATAGGCCAACGTTCGTGATGACTACCGTGTAAGTTAAAATATCATTGATACTGGCAATTGCTTTATCTACTGTTTTTAATAAAGTTGGTGGTAATAATAGTAGTGTTTCTACCGGTAAACTGGTAATGGTAGCTCCGTTATAAACAATGCTTGCCTTATTTTCTAATCTGTTAATAATAGACATTTATTCTCCCTTTTCATATTGGTTAATATAATGATATTATATGCAGAATGTAGCTTGATTGTTCCGAGTCAATCAATAATAAGTATTACATTTAGATGAGAAGAATCAATTGAAACATTGATTTTTATTACTATATATGATACAATTAATCAACAAATATTTCTAAAGTATTACGTATAAAAAGAGTATAGGTTTTAACAACTCGGAGAAAATTATAAATAGGCATCGTATGTGTAGACCGGTCATGTTACATGAAAGGTCTATTTCTTTGAAAGAAAAATAAATGCCAGTTTTTTATAAAAGGAGAAAACATGCTAAAAAATTTAGAACCCAGATTAGTGTTTACCTATTTTGATGAAATTTGTAAAATACCTCATGGCTCGGGAAATGTTAGAAATATCAGTAATTATTTAATGCAGTTTGCCGCAGATAGAAATTTAGAAGCGATACAGGATGAGTTATATAACGTTATTATAAAAAAACCAGCCAGTCATGGAATGGAAGAGCGGAAAGCGGTCATTATTCAGGGACATATGGATATGGTTGCAGTTAAAAATCCGGGCTGCACAAAGGATATGCTTACCGAAGGGCTGGATGTTGCCATAGATGGCGACTGGGTATATGCAAAGGAAACAAGCCTTGGAGCTGATGATGGAATTGCAGTTGCTTTTGCACTTGCAATTTTAGACAGTGATGATATAAAGCATCCCCCCCTCGAAGTAGTGATTACGACAGAAGAAGAAGTGGGAATGGAAGGTGCAGTGGGAATTGATTTATCATCGCTTAATGGAAAGCGAATGCTTAATATTGATTCAGAAACAGAAGGTGAATTAACTGTAAGCTGTGCAGGGGGAGTGAGAGTGAATGCTTTCTTACCGGTAGATCAAATATCCTTATTAGAGGCATTTGGTCCGGCTGAGAAAGAATTGTATGCAATCGAAATTTTACTGACCGGATTAAGCAGCGGGCATTCCGGTATGGATATTCATAAGGCACATGGAAATGCAATTAAGCTTATGGGAGAATTACTGCAAAGACTTGCAAAAGAGCATACTTTTTCATTAGCCGGAATTTCAGGCGGAGAAAAGGATAATGTCATTCCTGGAGCGAGCAAAGCTGTCATTGTACTTGAGTCTAAAGAGGAAGTACGGCTGGAAGAGTTTATTTCTAAAGTAGAAGCTGAATATAAAAGCAGACTGCATCATACGGATCAGGGTTTAGGTATTCATCTAAAAAGGGTACAGATGCCGGATGCTATTATTTCAAATGAAAGCTTCAACCATATTGTCGGTTATGTCAGCCAGCTTCCAAATGGTGTCCAGGCAATGAATAAAGAATTACCTGATATGGTAGAGACATCTTTGAATTTGGGAATTATTCTTTTGGAGGATAATGTATTGAAGGTGGTTTCATCCATTCGCAGTTCGGTTCAAGAAGGCAAGGACCAGCTTTGCCAAAGTCTTATTAACTTAATCGAAGAATTTGGCGGTAAGTATAAACTAACTGGAGATTATCCGGCATGGGAGTACAAGGAACAGTCCAAACTAAGAGATACATGCGTGAGAGTATACAGGCAGCAGTACAAGGCAGAACCGGTTGTGTTATCCGTTCATGCTGGATTAGAATGTGGTATCCTTGGAGAAAAAATAAGAGGCCTTGATAGTATATCTTTTGGTCCTACTATGGATAAAATTCATACAACAAAAGAGAAGCTTTCTATTTCTTCGACACAGAGAGTTTGGGAGTTTATACTTCGGCTGTTAGAGGAGCTATAGACAGTAAGATGAGGTATAATATGAAAAATAATATTACGCTGATTGGAATGCCGGGAAGCGGTAAAAGTACAATAGGTGTAGTTTTGGCAAAAGCAGCTGGCTACGCATTTATTGATTCAGATTTAGAAATTCAAAGTCATATGGGAATGAGACTATTTGAAATTATGGAACAAAAGGGAATGGATGGTTTTAGACAGATTGAAGAAGAAGTAAATCTTGCTTTAAATCCTACAAAAACTATCATTGCAACTGGTGGCAGTGCCATATATGGAAGTAAGGCGATGAGGCATTTCAAGGAAATCGGTAAGGTCATTTACCTAAAGCTGCCCTATGAAGAAATAAGCCTTCGGCTTGGTGATTTAAATGAACGCGGGGTTGCCGTCAGACCGGAGCAAAGTCTCAAAGATTTATATGATGAAAGGATTCCGCTTTATGAAATGTATGCGGATATTACAATTGGCTGTTGTCATAAGGATATAAAAGAGATTATAGCTCAAATAAAAGAGCTGATTTAGAAATTTGGAGCAAATAATTACACGATTGAATTAGTCTTAAAAGGTGCATACAAATATGAACAAAGAAAAAAAGGTTTATAACATTGGAATTTTAATAGGAAATGCCCATACAAGTCATCCGAAGCAATTAATAAGAGGAATTTATGAAGGAGCAAAGGAACATTCTTGTAATCTCTTTTTTTTCCTGGGCACTCAAAGCGGTACGTTTTCACAGGACTTTTATGGCTATCGAATGGGAGATGATTACGATTATCAGTTTAACGTAATCTACGACTATGCTATTTTAGGAAATTTGGATGTTCTTATTATATCATATGGTACTTTATGTGCTTTTCTAGAAAATCAAGATAAAACTAAATTTTTTGAACGTTTTAAGGGTCTTCGTTACATCGTGCTTGAAGAGTGTGATGTAAGAAGAAATGGAAATTATATTATTAGCGATAATATCGGTGGTATGTCAAGTATTGTAGAGCATCTTATTGTAGACCACAAATATAAAAAGATTTTGTATTTAAGTGGTCCAACAGGAAATACGGATGCAACGGAGCGAAGAGAAGCCTATCTGCAAACTATGAAAAAGCATGGTTTACCCGTTGTAGATACGATGATTGCATATGGAGATTACTCGGAATATGTGGCTGATGAGGTAAGAACTCTTCTGGATGCACATCCTGATGCCCAGGCAATTGTCTGTGCCAATGATGAAATGGCGGTTGGTGTTTACAGAGAATGCGAACGCAGACGGATGGTTGTTGGCAGAGATATTGCAGTGACGGGATACGATGACTTTTTCAAAGCACCAAGCATGAGTCCGCCGTTAACGACTGCGGAGCAAAATGGCTTTGATATGGGATATCGGGCCCTATTTGAAGCGGTTAGAATCTGTGAAGGTGTCAAAAATCTACAGAAAAGGTTTACTGCTAAATTAAAAATAAGATCCTCATGCGGATGTGTGAATGGCGATTTAAATACGAAGTTAGATTTTGAAAATAAAAAGGAAACATACTTTTATATTGAAAAAAAAGTTGATGAATTTGTTTATGGCTGTTTATTAGCTACAGAAAATGATTCTTTAGTTGTCTATATGAGAGCTATGATACGTAAGCTGATTCTTTATATTGTTAATTGTTTTATTTATTCAGGAACAAAGCGGAATATAAATTGTGATGTTCACGGTGTAGCTGAGATTTTGGATCAGATTATTAACGGTGACTGTAAAGAGTTTATATCTACGTTTTCGCTGCTTGGGATGTTAAATAATTTTTTAAAAGAACTGGCCGATAGAGAAGAGAATGTAGAGAAGAAACTGCAAATAATAGAACTTAGTCTTTTTATTCAAAATAATCTCTTTAATAAATTGTACATTAAGAAAAAAAATGATTACACAATGTTTCGAAGAAAATCACTCATGGGTCCTCTCTTTGAACGAAAAATATTGGAATGCATTAATAATGAACGGGAAGTGTTTTATCAGGCAGCCCTCCAATTAAAAAATAAAAATGTACCAATGGCATATATATATATTTTTGATTCACCAGTCATTCATAAAAGGGGGGACAAATGGCGGACACCAGACCGGATGTATTTGGCTTCCTATTGTGCAAATGATACGGTAGTATCCTTTGATACTCATGAGCGGCCATTCGTAGACTGGAAGAAGGGATTTGCAGATTTTTTGCCAAACGAAGATGGACATGTTTTAATTTCCTTTATTTTATACTCAGAAGAAAAACAATATGGTCTGATGATGTGTGAAATTGAAATTGCAGAAATAACCAATACATATGTTACAAGTCTTCAACTTGGAAATATTATGCGTTTCCTTGAGATGAGCAAGGCTGAAAGAAAAATACAGCGTCAGTTAGAAGACAAGATGAAAATTATTCAGGAAAAGAATGAAGTCTTAAATTTTGTATCTGAATATGATCAGATGACGGGCATTTTGAATCGAAGAGGATTTGGTGAGAATGCACTTCGTTTGAATCGGAGAAATAGAAATAGAAAGGCATATTTCCTTTTTGCCGATTTAGACCATTTGAAAGAAATCAATGATTGCTTTGGACATTCAGAAGGTGATTTTGCGATTATAAGAGTAGCCCAAATATTAAAACAGTGTATTGGTAACGAAGGTGTAGCAGGCAGATTAGGCGGCGACGAGTTTGTGGCAATGATTGTAAGTGATGAGGATGGTTTTGAACGAAAAATTTTAGAAGAATTAAGAAAAGATATGTATGAAATGAATCAGAATTCAGGAAAGCCTTATTATGTAGAGTTTTCGATAGGTTTGATTGCATTTACATGCAGTAATAAGTTTGAGCTCACAAATGTATTAAAAGAAGCTGATAAAGCGTTATATGAGGAAAAAAGAAAGCGCCGGGTAAGTATCGTCAAGCAGATAGCGTCTAAGCACAATTAAATTAAGAAATCTAAGGGTCCCCTTTTAGAAGACGGGCCCTTTTTACTGCGTTTTCGCCAAATTTGTCACGTATAGTATCAATGGCAGAGTTAAGCTTTGTAAGTTTTTCTTCGTCGTAAGAATGAAAAAGGTTTTGCTGGACAAAGTGTTCTTTACTGGAACCGCTCGTATGAACACCAAGCTGTCTGATTGGTTCACCATGCCAGCACGAGTCAAATAACTTACATGCATGAAAAATAAGGACTTCCGTTACATTTGTTGAAGAGTCTAAAGTAATCTGTCTGGAAGCCTTTGTAAAGTCGGAATAGACAATAGATACCCCCACTACCCGTACATATGACTTGTCTGCGCGTATTCTGGCACCTACAGTTTCACAAAGAGAGAGCAGGAAACCTTTTGCGGTATCTGAGGAGGTCACATCAAATGAAATTGTCTGTGAACTGCTATAGCCTTTATTAGCCGCCAAAGAGTCTTCCACAGGGGTAGAGTCTATCCCGTTTGCATAATTCCAAATAATCTCCCCTTGCTTGTTTAAATGGGAAATTAAAACATCTTTTTTATAGGAAGCTAAATCTCCAATTGTAAAGAGGCCTAAAGTATAAAGCTTCTGACAACAGGCATTTCCGGCAAAATAAAGTTCAGATACAGGAAGCGGCCACATTTTTTCTTTGATTTCAGAAGGAAATAGTGTATGTACCTGATCCGGCTTTTCGAAGTCAGATGCCATTTTAGCAAGCAGCTTATTAGAGGATATTCCAATATTTACGGTAAAGCCTAATTCTGCTTTTATTTTATCTTTTAGAAAATTAGCAAAAGAAACCGGTTCACCATATAAAAGAGCGGTTCCGCTCATATCACAAAAGGCTTCGTCAATGCTGATCTGTTCCACTATAGGGGCATACTGCATTAACAGCTCCATAAAAAGCTTTGACTGCTTGGCATAAAGATCGTGATGAGGCGGATAAACTTTGAGGTTAGGGCATTTACGTCTGGCATGAGATAAGGGCTCACCTGTTCGAATGCCAAAAGCCTTTGCAGTTGTAGATTTTGCGAGAACAATACCATGACGCTGCTCTTCATTGCCGCCAATAACAGCAGGAATCAAGCGGATGTCAATCGAACTAGAATTGCTTTCAGGACTTTCGCTAGGATTAAATCGGTCTTGATTTTGCTCAAGTAAAAAACAAGCTTCCCACGATAAGTAAGCAGAATTGACATCGATATGAAAAATTAAAGGCTCAGTCATATTATTCTCCTTTCATAAGGCAAGAGTTTCAATACCTATCACTGATACAATACAGTCTAACACATTTAATAATTTTTTTCGATAAAGCATGATAAAAATGATTTATTAGATGGGATAGGATGCTCAAAAAGCCGTTCGGGATGCCACTGAAATCCAATTATGGGAAGAGAAGTATGTACAATTGATTCAGGAACAAGATCTTTTGCATAGTGAAGAATCGTCAGATTTGTGCCAAGATGACCAATACACTGATGATGTGCACTATTGACAGTAGTCATGTATTGTAGAAAGTCTAAATTTTTAAATAAATTATAGTGAAAGCCAGAATTTTCATAGATGTCATGATACATATCTTGTTCCTGGTAGGAATGCGTTTCATTTTGGGAAACAGTCATATCTTGTATTATATTACCGCCGAAATATACATTAATGAGCTGCATTCCTTTGCATATTCCAATGACAGGCTTTTTACTTTGTATAAACTGATTCAAATAATAAAACTGTATTTGATCAAGGCGCTTATCCACTTGCCTGGATGCAGTATTTTTTTGATTATAAAAGGACGGTTCGATATCTCCCCCTCCCGGAAGTATCAGCATGTGAAAAGGTTCAATTGATATTTGGGAAAGGGTAATGGTAGGAATTGCATTCGCAGAAATAACCGCATTTTTATAATTTATCGTTTGATCCGAATAACCGGGAATAAGAATATGTTTTTTTGACATAGGAGAAAACCTGAAGTATTTACTTGCCTCTAGTATATGCAAATTTAGCAAAATCATGTATAATACTGCAAGATATGAGAGTAAATTAAAATTTTGTATTTGCTTACAAGGTTAAATTTAGGAAGGAAATATATATGAGTATTTTAAATGTAGAAAATTTGTCTCACGGATTTGGTGACAGAGCTATTTTTCAAGACGTATCTTTTCGTCTGCTCAAAGGGGAGCATATAGGGTTAATAGGAGCAAATGGAGAAGGTAAGTCAACGTTCTTTAATATTGTAACGGGACAGCTGACACCGGATGAAGGTAAGATAGAATGGGCCAAAAATATCCGAATTGGTTATTTGGATCAGCATGCCGCACTGAAGCCGGGGATGACAATAGAGGAAGTATTAAAAGGGGCGTTTGAATATTTATTAAAGATGGAAGCACGAATGAATGAAGTGTGTGATTGCATGGGTGAGGCAGATGAAAAGCAGTTAGACGATTTAATGGAGGAGCTTTCTGTCATTCAGGATATGCTTACTATGCATGACTTTTATATTATTGACTCAAAGGTGGAAGAGGTGGCAAGAGCATTAGGACTGCTTGATTTAGGACTGGATAAAGATGTATCCCAATTAAGCGGCGGTCAGCGTACAAAGGTTTTGCTGGCAAAACTCTTGTTAGAAAAGCCTGATATTCTTTTGCTGGATGAGCCGACCAACTATTTAGATGAGCAGCATATAGAATGGCTCAAACGATATTTACAGGAATATGAAAATGCGTTCATTTTAATTTCACACGATATTCCGTTTTTAAATAGTGTGATTAATCTTATCTATCATATGGAAAATCAGGAGCTGGCAAGATATGTTGGAGATTATAACAAGTTTTTGGAAGTATATGAAGTAAAAAAATCTCAAAAGGAAGCGGCATATAAACGACAGCAGCAGGAAATAAGAGAACTTGAAGATTTTGTGGCAAGAAATAAAGCAAGAGTTTCAACAAGAAATATGGCTATGTCAAGACAAAAGAAATTAGATAAGATGGAGAAAATTGAAAAGGCATATGAAAAGCCAAAACCAGAATTTAGGTTTAAGGAAGCTAGGACACCGGGAAAATGTATTTTTGAAACAACGGACCTTGTTATCGGATACGATGAGCCGTTGTCAAAGGAATTAAATCTGCGCATGGAACGCGGAGAAAAGATAGCACTGATTGGGGCAAACGGTATTGGAAAAACAACACTTTTAAAAAGTATACTCGGGCTTTCCCCCTCCATCAGCGGAAAAGTAGTATTGGGCGATTATTTAGAAATCGGGTATTTTGAACAGGAGGCTGATTATTCCAACAAGACAACTTGTATTGAAGAGATATGGAAGGAATATCCTTCCTTTACACAATATGAGGTACGTTCGGCGCTGGCAAAATGCGGCCTTATGACAAAGCATATTGAAAGTCAGGTACGTGTGCTCAGTGGTGGTGAACAGGCAAAGGTTAGATTATGTAAACTAATTAATCGTGAGAGAAATCTATTATTATTAGATGAGCCAACCAATCACCTAGATCAAGATGCGAAAGAAGAGCTAAAAAGAGCAATCCGTGATTTTAAGGGAAGTGTGCTTTTGATTTGTCATGAGCCTGAATTTTATCAGGATATTGTTTCAAGTGTATGGGATTGCAGCGAATGGACAACAAGAATTTTGTAACTAAATATAGGAAAAATGTACTAGAAAATGGTAAATGTGATTGCAATTTCAAAAAAAACCTGCTATCATAAAAGTAACTATAAAGTATTTGTATCTTATTGACGATATCTTAATTATACAGATACACACGGATGTGAACACGGTCAAAGGAGTGAGCGGTATGGCAATTCAAATTAAGCCAAAAATGGATTATAGTTCTTTGTTTTCCGGTATGAATACGATGGGAACAGGTGTTGGTTCTTCTATGAGTACATTTCTAGCAGATTATGCCAGCATTAAAAGTGGAAGCTATGCGAAACTAATGAAAGCATACTATGGAAAAAATGGCAGTAATGTAAGCGACATTGTAAAAGATAATAATATTAAAAATAAAGTAGATTCTGACAAGACGATTGCTTCTGTTAAAAGCAGTGCTGAATCGTTAAAGTCCTCAGCGGATGAATTACTCCAAAGGGGCAGTAAATCGGTATTTAATACGAAGGAAGATGGTATTTATGATACGGATGCTATTTATGATAAAGTGAGTCAATTTGTAAAGGATTATAATGGCATTATTAACAGCACAAAGGATGTTTCTAATTCAAGTATTGCCAATACGTCAAAAAATTTAGTGAGCAGTACAAATATGAATGAAAAGCTTTTAGGCAAGATTGGAATTACAATAGGAAGTGATAATAAGCTTACGATTGATGAGAATAGTTTTAAAAAAGCCGATATGTCCAAAGTCAAATCCTTGTTTCATGGAAATGGCTCTTATGCTTATAATGTGAGTACGAAGTCATCCATGATGACAATGAATGCTGAAAGAGCAGCAAAGAAAATGAGCGGATTTTATGCATCTAATGCAAAATATGCTAATAATTACAATACAGGTAATATTTATAGTAGTTTCTTCTAAATAAGTTATGTATGATGCAGCATCAGGTAAAGATAAATCTGATGCTGTTTTATATCATCAGAAGGTTCTCTTGCGTATGAATCAAGTCATTTTGCTCATACTATCAAAGAGGTGATAAGCTTGGACAAAAAAATAGAAGAAAAACAACAAGTACAAAAGAATCTTAATGAATTCAACAACGTGACAAAAAAAGTAAAACCAGAAAATCAAAATCAAACACACAATGTTAGAAAAGAAGGAATTGCTCCTATCAATCAAAAAAGATAAGCTTTGTACGGAACATAAGAAAGAGACTGCCCAATAATGTAAAAAACGCCATAGATTATGAGGTCTATGGCGTAATTATTCTTTTATTATTCCGCTTTTGTAGTAAGAGGGAATTGCGTTAAATAGTAATCATAAATTTGATGTCCGGATTCTAATACATTACCGGCAACTGTTATTTGAATTTCATCTGCTTCATAGGCTTTTAAAAATGTATTGACAACACTACCCATAATAATATATTCACCGGATGTGCCCATACTGGATACATAAGTGCCAAATTCCTCTGATAAATCTAGATTTAACTGCATTTTTCCATCAACAGAGTTGCTGCTAAATGACAATACCTTTGTATCAGACGGTACGACACTTAATTTTGCAAGCTCTGCCATAATCGTTTCATTTGTTAAGACATCAACGTGAATGGTAATTTCCTTTGTCAGAAGGGTATCGGCATCATCATTTCCATAATAGAGTGTCAATGGAATTTCACTCGGATTGGCACTTTCCTCCTTGACGTCAGTTGCTTCAGGCTCAGTTTGTGTACTGTCTGTTTGCTCTGTTACGGTTTCGTCTGTAATAGGCTTTTCGGGATTTTCTTGTTTACCACAAGCGGTCAGGCATAAAATACTTGTTAATATAAGAAATGTACATATTTGTTTTCTTAACATTATAAAATTCCTCCTTTACTAATTTTAATAGTTTATTAAGTATATCGCAATTTAATAATGAAAGCAATTAAAAAAGATTTGAGAAGATTTAACATTATTATTGACAGAAGCCTAAAAAAAAGTTAAAATATCATTTGCATGCAGGAATGGCGGAATTGGCAGACGCGCACGGTTCAGGTCCGTGTGACAGCAATGTCATGAGGGTTCAAGTCCCTTTTCCTGCAGTCAATTATCCATAAATTTTATTGACAATCTAAATTTTTGTGGTATACTAAATTTTGTTGCAATATCAGATGAATACATAACTGTTATCGCATATAAATAAGCGGGAGTGCTGGAATTGGCAGACAGGCAAGACTAAGGATCTTGTGTCTGTATAGACGTGTGGGTTCAAGTCCCATCTCCCGCATTTGTTAGTGGGAAATCTTATTATGTAAGATTTCCTGCTTTTTTTATATCATAGGAAAGAGGTAGGAGATTTTAAGTGAAATATATCAAGCAAATAACAAT
>CAYPIB010000018.1:0-31424 GCA_964410675.1 uncultured Roseburia sp. | reverse complement strand
ACAATAATACGTCTGTCAAAACGTCCCGGACGAAGCAGTGCCTTGTCAAGAACCTCCGGTCTGTTTGTTGCCGCTAAAATAAGAATTCCTTTGGATGTATCAAAGCCGTCCATTTCAGAAAGCAGCTGATTTAATGTTTGTTCTCTTTCTTCGTTGCCGCCTCCGTATTTGGAATCACGGCTTCGGCCAATGGCATCAATTTCATCAATAAATACAATACATGGCGCATTTTTCTCTGCTTCTTTAAACAAATCTCTTACTCTCGAAGCACCTACACCAACATATAATTCTATAAAGTCCGAGCCTGCCAGTGAGAAAAACGGTACTCCGGCTTCGCCCGCAACAGCTTTTGCAAGCAGAGTCTTACCTGTTCCCGGAGGCCCTACAAGGAGCGCTCCCTTCGGCAGCTTTGCACCAATTTTCGTATACTTATGTGGGTTATGAAGGAAATCCACGACTTCTTGAAGTGATTCTTTTGCTTCATCCTGCCCGGCAACATCCTTAAAGGTTTTTCCCGTTTCCTTTTGTACATATACTTTCGCATTACTTTTTCCAACCCCCATAGGGCCGCCGCCGCCGGACATCTTCTTGAACAAGAAGCTCAGTCCAATCCAAATAATGAGAACGGGAATAATATAAGTCAACAAAATAGAGAGTAAAAAGCCAGAGTTATCTGGAATTTCTTCTTTAAATGTTACTTTATGCTCCCTCAAAAAAGAAGCCAAGGAATCATCCTTAACTACACCTGTAAAGTAAGTGATTGTCTGCGCCTGCATTGCAAACGGATTCTCTGTATTATCCTTTTTTTCTTCTTTGGGCGTTATATTGATTTGATTGGAAGTAATGACAACCTTTTCAACTTTGCCCGCTTCGACCATATCTAAAAATTCATTGTACGTAATTTCTTTACTGCTGGCATCACTAAACATACGTACAGCATAACTCATAACAATTAACACAACTAATGCAGCAAGTAATAATGTAAATAGACTCTGGCCCTTTGGAGCACCGCTGCCCGGACCGGCACCGTTGTTTCCACCCGGACCCTTATCGGGACCACCCTTACCATTTTGATTATTTGTAGAATTGCCATTATTTTGGTAATTTTCATTTTCCATAATATATCCTCCTGAATACTCTTTCAATTATATGGTGCGCCGTTCCATAAATCAATAGATTTATTATGAAAAATTGGACACATATATTAAAGAAATCTAAACTTTTTTATCATAAACAGTAGATTTTACTCTTAACTATGCTATAATGGAAACATATTTTTTATCGGAGGAAAAAAGGTATGCCAGTAAAATATGTATTCGTGACAGGCGGTGTTGTCTCTGGTCTAGGCAAGGGAATTACCGCCGCATCTTTGGGCAGATTATTAAAAGCCCGTGGTTACAAAGTGACTATGCAAAAATTTGACCCATATATTAACATTGATCCTGGTACCATGAACCCAATCCAGCATGGTGAGGTATTCGTTACAGATGATGGTGTTGAAACAGATTTAGATTTAGGCCATTATGAGCGTTTCATAGATGAGAACTTAGATAAAAATTCCAATGTAACAACCGGAAAAGTCTATTGGTCGGTTCTGCACAAGGAGCGCAGAGGTGACTACGGCGGCGGTACCGTTCAGGTTATCCCGCATATTACAAACGAAATTAAAGGTCGTTTTTACCGCAATTTTATTGACAAAGATACCCGTATTGCCATTATTGAGGTTGGCGGAACAGTGGGTGATATTGAGAGTCAGCCTTTCTTAGAATCGATACGACAGTTTCAGCATGAGGTCGGAAGAGATAATGCGATATTAATTCATGTTACGCTTATCCCTTATTTACGTGCCTCTCAAGAGATGAAAACCAAACCGACGCAGGCTTCTGTTAAAGAGCTTCAGGGAATGGGAATTCAACCCGACATTATTGTCTGCCGCAGTGAATACTCTTTAGATCAGCAGTTAAAAGATAAGATTGCTTTATTTTGCAATGTACCGGCTGGACATGTACTGCAAAATCTTGATGTGGAATATTTATACGAAGCACCTTTAGCAATGGAAGAGGAAAATCTTGCACAGGTGGCATGTGAATGTCTGAAGCTGGATTGCCCGGAGCCCGATCTTGCAGAGTGGACAAATATGGTCCAAAATCTCCGCGATCCGCACCATGAAGTGACGATTGCATTAGTTGGTAAATACATTCAACTTCATGATGCCTACATCAGTGTTGTAGAGGCATTAAAGCACGGCGGTATATTTAATCATACAACCGTTAATATTAAATGGATTGATTCTGAAAGTGTGCATTCCGACAATATGCACTCACTTTTTCACGATGTTGATGGTATCGTAGTACCCGGCGGCTTTGGCGATAGAGGAATTGAAGGCAAAATTAATGCCATTACCTACGCACGTGAAGAAAACGTTCCGTTCCTAGGTCTTTGCCTTGGCATGCAGCTTTCTATTGTAGAATTTGCCAGAAATATTATTGGTTACAGCGATGCACACAGCATTGAATTAAATCCCGGTACCTCACATCCTGTTATAGCACTGATGCCAAATCAGGATGGAGTAGAAGATATCGGCGGTACTTTGAGACTTGGGTCTTATCCTTGTGTACTTGATAAAGACTCTGCCTCATACAAGCTGTATGGCGAAGAGACTATTTACGAGCGTCACAGACACCGCTATGAGGTGAATAATGATTATCGGAATGTTTTCTTGGAAAAGGGAATGATGTTTTCGGGTCTTTCACCGGATGGCAGAATTGTAGAAATGTGTGAACTGCCAAGTCATCCATTTTTTATTGCCACTCAGGCACATCCAGAATTTAAAAGCCGTCCCAACAGACCTCATCCTTTATTTAAAGGTATTATCGATGCGGCTTTATCCTATCAGACAAGTAAAAAGTAATATTTTGTTATATCTTTATAAGAAAAGGGCCGGCTGCAATGATGAGCCGGTCCTTTTTTATTATTAACATATGTTCTTCTTAATAAATCTGAAATGCATTCAGTCTTGCTACTAACTCGTCAGAAGCACTATGTAATTTCCTTGCTTCATTATTTATGGACTCCATTGTGGCAGCCAGCTCTTCGGTTGATGCTGCCGTTTCTTGTGTGGAAGCTGCATTCTCTTCTGAAATTGCAGACAGCGTTTCCACTGACGCTACTACTTGCCCCTTTGCCTCGTCTAACAATTGCGTGTTGTATGAAATGGTGTCAATACTGGAAATTGTAATTAATAGTCCATCATTCACTTGATCAAATACTCTTTTCGTCATTTCTACCTTATCAGCCTGAAGACCAATAATGGCATCAACTGTATTCATTGTTTTTACTGCCTGTTCAGATTGTGAAAGCAAGTGATTAATAATATCCTCAATTGCCTTAGCCGACTTATTAGACTGCTCTGCCAGGCTTTTAATCTGTTCTGCTACTACGGCAAATCCTCTGCCGCTTTCACCTGCCCTTGCCGCTTCAATTGAGGCGTTAAGTGCCAGTAAATTCGTTTCATTTGCAATGGAAGCAATAAGCTCTGTCGCTTTATGAATCTGTTGTGCCGATACGTTTGTGGTGTTGGTTTGTTCATAAATTACGGCAATCTGTTGTTTTACCTTTCCAGAAATAGTTTCTAATTCATCTACAGAGTCGCGGCCTTCTGCTCCTGTCCGCTTCATTTGCTCTGCATTCTCCGTCAAGGTATTTACTGCTTCTGAGGTTTGCGCTATGCCATCACCGATACGATGAACTGCTTCTGATACTGCCTGTGTTTCAATTGCCTGCTGTGTCGCACCGTTTGCCATTTCTGTCATTGTCTGTGCCACACTTTCGGAAGAACTGCTCGTTTTTGCTGCCATCCGATTCAGACTAATGACCGAATCATTGACTGCATCTGTTGTAATATCTACATAGGCAATCAACTTTTTAAGTGATTTTAGCACACCGGCAACACTATTCGCTAAAATACCCATTTCATCTGAACGTCCCAGGTCAACATTCCCAACATCCTTAGTTAAATCGCCTCCGGATGCTGCTGCTAAAATATCCATAACTCTTCCCAGGGACTTCGTAATACTACCTACTATAATCTTTACTGCCACTCCCGCTAAAACAGCGTTTAAAATCATCAAAATTATAATACCTGTCAGCATATTTTTAAATGTAGCTGCCAGCATATCACCGCGTGCCCCTATAAATAAAGCAATAATTACTTCTATTCCAGTAATTAAAATAGGTATTATTACCAAGCACATAATTTTAATTTGCAGGGATGCCTTTTGTTTTCTTGTCGTCTTCTCACTCTCTTGGAGGATGTCTTTTTCCTTCATTTTTGCAACCACTCCTATTATGCCTACTATTTTGTCAGATTACCAATTACATTTTGTTTTTATAGCGTTTACCTCATAATTATTTTAACATATTTTACAATATATTAAAAGCAAATTCACTTTTTTTTATATATATGTTCTAAATTTCAGTCATTCCAAGAATATATCTATTCTAATTGGAAAATCACCTATTTTTGTTACTTTCTCTAAATATTTTAATGTTTCTTCTCCTTCATCTGGTACTTTTAATTTATTTTGCTTATTTTCCATATATGCATAAAATAAGAATGCAAGATTTTCTGGTTTATGAATGAACTCTTCTTTCCTTTTACGAGTCTGCTTTTTTATAAAATATTCCACACTTGCAGCCTTTTTTAAAGAATCTGTCTGCCACACCATCAGAATTTTTTCTGCCTGGTGACTTTTTGTATATTTCGCACCTTGCTTTTTTTTATAAAAATGTTCTTCCATCCGTCGTTTAAAATTATTGGTAATGCCGGTATAATAACTTCCATCACTGCATTCTAAAATATAAACGTAACTTTTATTCTTCATTTTCTTTGTCCTTATGTGTGTAAACAATTTCACCTTTAATGATTGTATACAATGTCTCCGTAAAAACTTCCATTGGATTTCCGGTAAAAATAGCAATATCTGCATCTTTTCCCTTTTCAAGACTTCCAACTCTATCATCGACACCGCAAATTTTAGCGGAATTTATCGTGATTGCTTTTAATCCCTCCTCTAATGGCAGACCTTCCTTTACAGCTAAACCTGCACATAGGGGAAGGTATTGTAAAGGGGATACGGGATGATCTGTCATTACTGCTATCATCACACCCTTTTCAGACAAAATCCCGCTTGTTTTAAAATTTAAATTTTGAATTTCATTTTTTGACCGTGCTGTTAATCCCGGACCAATGACTGCCGGAAAACCGGACTTAAAAATATGCTCTGCAATAAGATGACCCTCAGTACAGTGGTCCAAAGTTATATTAACATCAAATTCCCTGGCAATACGTATTGCCGTCAAAATATCATCGCTTCGATGCACATGAGCTTTTATCGGTATTTCCTTCTTTATAACCGGAATCCAAGCTTCTAAGCGAAAATCTAATGTAAATTCACTATTATTTTCTTTTGCTTCTTCTTTCTCTTTAAAATATTTTTTTGCTTTGCATAGTTCTTCCCGCAGCATCCCGGCAACTGCCATACGGGTAGACGGAATCTTACCCATATCTCCGTAATTAGTCTTCGGATTTTCGCCAAAGGCTGCCTTCATTGCAGCCGGCGCCTTTACAATCATTTCATCAATACAGCGTCCCTGCGTTTTTAAAAATGCAAACTGGCCGCCGACTACGTTAGAGCTGCCCGGCCCTACCATTACCCCTGTGATTCCAGCCTTTATCGCATCATGAAATTCAGCATCCATTGGATTCACGGCATCAATTGCCCGAAGCCATGGAGTAATCGGCTCTGTTAATTCGTTACAGTCATCACCGGGAGTACCAAATTTTTCTTCTGTTATCCCAATGTGGCAATGTGCATCAATGATTCCCGGCATCACCCAAGCACCTTTGACATCTAAAAGCTGCTCAGAATTATCCCCTTTAAATTCCTGCATACTGCCCACTTTTTCTATCTTATTATCATGTATTAAAACATAGCCCTTTTCTATCACTTTTCCTGACATAGAAAAAATTTTACCATTTATAATTACCATTTTTTTATACCTTTTCTCATTCATAATATGATGTTTTTATCTCTTTCATTATGAGCAGAAAAAAGGAAATTTATGCGTTTCGTAATTAAATCTGAATGCTTTGACCATTCTTTGTCAGTGCGCAAATAGTAGATTCATAATTAGGATTTTCACCTAAAAATAATTGAACGGTCTGTGGTTTATTCCAAAAATGCATCGGGAAAGCTTTTTTAACCTTTACTTTCTTTAAAAAGTACAGCATACCATTTGCATAATATTCTTCCTGTCTCGGATCTAACGGCAGAAAAGCGATATCAATTGTTATGCCTATAAGGCTGTCAATTTCTTTGCGATAGCGTCCCGTCATCGACTTATTATTTTGAATGGTATCTTCCTTCCATACCCAGTCGTTTAAGTCTCCGGCATGATAAATAACTTGATCGTCTTTTTTCACGAGAAAGGCAACTCCAATATCTGTTGAACGCAGTGTACGCAGTTTGATGTCATATGGCAGCTCATAATCCATACAGGGCTTAACGGTATAAATCTCGATTCCCTCCGGAACACGGCTGGCGTAAACATCTTTTGATAGGACTGCCGCTATTCTTTTTTGCCCGCTGAGTAATTGGAATATTCTTGGATTAAAATGATCCGGATGATTGTGGCTTGCAAATACAAGCACCGGCTTATCTTGAATTAATGCCGGCAACTTTCCATGATAGTAATCAAATATTAAATAGCAATCCTGTAATTCTACTAAAAATCCACTATGTGAAAGATAAGTAATTTTCATTTTTTTATTTTCCCTCTTTATCAATAAACATAATCGCAAATGCAATTAAAAATAATATGATACACACTAATACTGCTTTTTCGGCTAACAATTTTATACATGCATTGCCTAAAATAGCGCCTATTACAAACCATACAATAATTCCATAATAGAGCAGGCCTTTTCTCAATGTATTTGTATCTTTCGTATGCCGGTACTGAACTATATTTTCAGTGGCACTGCGTAGATTTCCGGTGCACATCGTTGTTGCTATTCCATTCCCATGAATTGCGCGGAAGCTTTCCACTTGTATGCCGCAGGCAAAAGAAATTAGGCTGTTTGCAAACAAATTCATGGATTGCGGCATAAAGTATACAAGCATTAAGGCAAGTGCTTCTAAAAGAACCGATATTTGTCTCCAATGTAGCAGCTTTTTCTCGGTCATTTTATATTGTGTACTATCTGCACAAATAATTCCAACAGTAAATGCCAGAATTGGTATGAGGTAATTAAATGCTGTCATCCAGTTGCCTTCGGCTATATTAATGCCCATCAATAATATATTTCCGGTCTGTGCATTTGCAAATACGCCGCCTCTTGCAATGTAGGAATAGGCATCCATGAAACCGCCGGCAAGTGCCAAAATAATTCCGATTCTGACTGACTCTGACATTTGTTTTGCTTTGGTTATTTGTAGTAGACTTTTCAAAGTGTTTCCTTCTTTCGAATAAATGGTTCTTTGGGTATTATAGCTTGTTCCCTGGTCTTCGGCAATCCCCTTTATGGGGTTCTGGGGCGGTGATTTTCTACCTCTTTTATCTTTTTATATCGGACGCCACCCGTTCCACCTAACATTCACAATCAGTTGACAATCGGCGGCAACTGAAGCGGAAAAGCTTTTAGTTTTGGCTGTGTTCGGGGCGCCCCATATGTGCATCCGTGCACAATGGGGCTTTGCCAGTCATCCTTGACTGGCATGCCCTGCCTTTTTGGTTGCTTTTCCGATAGTTGCTCGCCGTTTTCAAATGTTTGCTCATGTTAGGTGGAACGGGTGGCTGTATGAGATAAAAGGTTTCATTTGCATAAATTTATTATAAATCATAATGCCTTTATTATAATCGAGACTTTTTTTCTTTATCCATCTGCTTTTCAACTTTTGAAATATATATTTTATTTAAGTCTTTCTTTAGTTATATTACATGAATGAGTTCTTCTGCTTCACTGATGGATAAAAATGTTACTTCATGATAACTGATCTCTAAAATCATTTGATTGGTTGCTGGGACGAATCATGCAACTGAATCCCCTCATATTAGCTTATAATTTGCATTATTAACTCCCCCCAAGTAATCTGAATAACAAGCATTTGTATAATTGCTCAAAATATAATAAAACCAATAATTATAAATATATATCACTTAGAATAAATAATTTCAATATCTCCATCAATAAAACCAACGGCAATACCATTTTTAGATTTAAGCAGATCTGCATATGTTCCTTTGTCTAAATAAATTCTTAATTTGGATACTACCTCATCAAGAATTTCATTCCATCCTCCTAATTTATTCCACGTAAAATTATTATCTCTAGTTCCAAAATCAGTAATCTCATCACAAGCCCAATCTTCATCATCAATATCAAAACTTTCAGTACCTATCAATTCCATTGACCAATTATTATTTTCATCTTCATATAGATTAAAACAAAAGGCAACTACTGAAACAGGTAGTTCTTGAACTAAAACATTATCCAGCCATTCTTCCATTTTATTAAACATATTCTTCCTCCAATCGGCAATCATTATCCTTATTTGTCTCAAATGCATCCCAATATCTAATAACTTTAGGAACTTCTCCGAATATTTTCAACTCCGTTTGAGCTATAATTTTTTTATCTCCATTATATACTGTGCCTCCTATGAAAATGTCATTTGTATGTACCTCATCTTTTTCCCAAAAAGCAGTAGTAAGTACTTATCATATACATTTCTCCGTTATATAAGAAGTTATTTTTACTTTCATATATCATAATGACTATAAACTTTTGTCTATTATACTAATAATATGATCATTTGTCTAACTACAATTTAACACCTATTTAACTAGGCACACTCGGAACTTACACCTGCTGAAGCCCGCCTACAGCGGATAAATTAAAAAAACAGCCCTATTGGCTGCTCTTTTTAAGAACTAATTTGCAAAAAATAAAACCTTATTATTTTTTATAGTGTAGTCTAGCTTATTCAAATCAAATAAATAAGAAAGATAAGAACGAATTGTACTTCCAAGAATGACATACTGATTGATATCCATCGTTACATCAAAATTATCAAATACTTTCTTAATAATATCATCAATACATAGAGGTACCTTACAGATTTTTACAATTTCCTTTATAACCTCACAGACTGCATTCCTATTTTTTTGTGCCAAAGACTTAATATCGCCAACTGGCTGTGCATGAGATGGTATAAATAAGCTTCCTTGAAGCTGCTCTAGTTTATCTAAGCTTTCTAAGTGCTGATCAACTTTGCATAAAAAACAAATTTTATATTTTTCCAAAATATCTCCACTAATTACAATATCTCCGATAAACCAGACATCATCAGAAGTTTTATATGCTGCCATAGCAGAAGTATGTCCATCTAATCGTTCCATGCTGATGCCGGGCTTTAGGCTTTCTTCCGTTAAAACTTGCGCCTGACAGGATTGTGTCATTAAAAACTTATTTTTTAATTTCTTAAACGGATGACCTCCATACATATACCAAGGTGCCATCAAAGTATGGTTTGCAATATAAGCTTCAAACTCAGGCAAAAATATGTCGCACCCTAAATGCTCCTGTAAAAAAGCATTTCCACCACAATGATCTGCATGAGAATGCGTATTATAAATTGTTGTCAGTTTCCACCCATTTTCTTCAATAATTTTTTGGACCTTTTTTCCGGCATTCTTATCATTACCACTGTCAAACAGGCAGACTTTATTTCCTTCATAGTTATACACACCTATCTTAGCCGGGCAATCAATATAATAAGTCTTTACCGCTACTTTAACTAATTCGTACATAATATTATCCTTTCTGTTAACATGTCATTACAATATATCATTAAAACAATCTCTGACACTTTAACCACTTTTTTATTAAAAACAGTTGCTTTTTTTCAACATTCTAGCGATAATAGGAGTATCATTAATCGTAGAAGGGAACATTATTTTGAAATTAAAAGAAATATTATGGAAGCTTCGTTCCGAAAGAAATTTAACAATCTCACAACTTTCCGCACAGTGCAAAATTTCCGAGAATCGTTTGAGCGCGTTCGAAGATGGCAGTATGGTTCCAGATATTGAAGATACCGCAAAATTAGAAGAATTTTATAAAGTTACTGCATCTTACTTAGTTGGAAATACCGGTCTGGACATCAAACCTTTGCCTGCAATTTTTCATAAAGTGCAGACAGAGGATTTTACTATGCAAATGGCATGCTTTGATGACCTGTGCATGAGATTGTCCGGTTCTGAGCATGAATTACTGCTCCTATACTTAAATAACTGTATCAATCATTATTTATATACCGAAGACGGTCAATGTAAAGCTAATTTCGAGGAACGTTCCAGTTTGTTTACCGATAGTTTAAAACAACATAATGAAAATTATCTTAAAAGACAGGATTGTTCCTATTATATCCAAATCGATGGAAATATGAGCCGCTTTTTTTCTGATACCTGTGCCTTCTTAGATCGCATGACCGAAAATGATTACTTATAGTTTGCCATGATAATATATTTTATTTAAAAGCTTCTACTACAATAAAATTTTCACTGCCAGCAATTTCATTTATGGCAATTTTCTGTTCATTCAACTTCTCTTGCAGATTCTCTACTTGTGAGCGATGTATGAAATACAGAATTTTGCTTTCTTTATTTATATCCTTAAGCACCTCATCTATACTCTTTGTATTTTTACAAGTAAAATCCCCATATGCTTCGGCTACAAAGACATCCTGCTGGTACCACTCCGTAATCCCCTCTTCATAAATAGTATAGGCAGACATGCTGTTATCAGTTGCTTTTGTTTGCTTTTTTTCCGATTGCGCAGCTTCTTTTATAAGCTGCTGAAATTCAATTGCTGACTGCTGGTTATTAATTTTATTCATCACCTGCTCATATGCATCTTTTGAAAAGTGAGAAATACCGAATACAATAACAATTGCAAGTAAAATCCGAATACCTCTTATTATTTTTTTATCCTTTATAAGTTTGGCTGAAAAGATACCTGCTGCCATAAGAAGGGGAATTGTTACCGGATACTGATACCATACAAGTTTTGTACGCACCAGTGAAAATGCGGTAAATGGTATAAATATCCAAAGCAGATACCCTATTATATTCTGATACCTTGCCTTTGTAAATATTTGATTATAAAAAACAACACCAACTATACAGATCAAAAGAGCAAACGCATAGATACGTCCTTTATTAACTAAATTGGGGAAATTTTGACCGCTGAATCCTAAAAAATACTCTAAGTAATAGGTTGCCGTTCCTTCTACACTGCCAAATCCTTCGCTTGTCCGATTTAATACATCTGTTTCCCACATTTTTCTAAAAAAAGAGGTTCCGTCCACAAAATATCGTGGAACCACCCATAAAAAAATAGGAACGAGACTGGATGCGGCAAATTTTACCCAAGTTTTTACAGACATCCTTTTTAATTCACCGGTAAGGAGCAAAAACAATCCGCCAACTACTGCAATAATCCCAGCGTGAAAACTTTTTGTTAAAAAGGCAAGTGCAAAACAAAAGCCGCATACATATAAATTCTTTTGGTTTTCCTTTATACTTAGCATGGCCAGCATGGCGACTGTAAATATCAAAACATAAAGACTGTCTGCATCCCCGGCACGAACCATATGTGCTATAAAAGGGTCTGTATTGGCCGACAAAAATCCCAGAGTAAATAAAGACTCCAATGTCCCATAGCGTCTTTTTACAAAAATACCGACAATCAATGCAAGAATAACATAGCATGCAGCCGAAAAAAACCGCAGTGCAAATACATTGGTGCCAAAAATTGTAAAAGAAAGCATAATACTCCACATACTAAGCGGCGGCTTTAAGTTATAATAATCTGTTTCATAAAGATACGTGCTTTTAACAACGCTTCCACTCTTAAACATCTCATATGCATTAATACCATGACGGGCTTCATCCCATCTGTCTACATATTTTGCATCCAGCTTATAAAATGATAAAAAACAAATAACTCCAAGTAATAATACAAAGCAAAGCCAATATATTATATTTTGCTGCTTTTGGGTAAGTCCCCATTTTTTTATCTTCATATTAATCTCCATTACCTAAAATAAATCCGCACTGCTAGGAAAATCGCCAAATACATATGCTGTTTCATAAAAAAAACAAATAATTTTTCTGCTGCTGTAAGTCTTGGCATATTATATTTTTGTAAGGCCTCTAGCACATCGGAATCTGTACATATTTTCTTCATATCAGCCCGATGCTCTTTATAAGGTGAGCTTTTTTTCTTATATATGCCACCTTTCATATGCAAAATCGTGAGACATAGAAAATCATTTAAAATCTGACATTCTAAATCATAACCTTTTTCCTTAGCGATTCTGGACAAATTTTCTTTCATAATCTTTATCTTTTGCATATAATTCTGATCATGTTTCATCGTCATAGAATCATCATTCATATAATAATAATAGGGAAAATAATCTCGCAGAATGACTACTTTTTGTGCATCTAAAAACATACAAAGCGAAAACTGATAATCCTCACCGATTGACACACGATTGCTGCACATTTCTAAGTTAGACAATACTAACTCCCTGCGGACAAGCTTTGTCACACGATTGGGCTGAAGGTGCCGCCCCATAAAGCTTCCATCATTGATAAGAACAGGAAAAACTTGCTCCTTTAATTCTTCAACATCAAACACATCCTGTGGAAATTCCATTTGCTCTGTCCACATTCTATTACTGTCATTTTCATATATATGCTTTAAACCACAGCACGCAATGTCTGCCGCTTCTCTTTTGGCCGCCGTATATAATCGCTCATACATATCTGCTTCAATAAAATCATCACTGTCTACATAGCCGATATAAGCACCCTTTGCCAGTTTGCTTCCCGCCTTCCATGCTGACGTCAGACCACCGTTTTCCTTATGCACCACAACTATATTTTGATACTTTACACTATATTCATCACACATCTGTACAGAACGATCACTGCTGCCATCATCAACAAGAATAATTTCAATATCTTTTAATGTTTGTGCAAGAACACTTTCCATACAGCGTTCTAAATATTTTTCCATATTGTAAACCGGAATTACTATACTAACTTTAATCATTTTCTTCCTCACTAGCTTTTTGCTACAGCCGGCTGATTATCTTGTATAATGTTGGGCTTATTAAGAAAACACAATACCCTATTCTAGTTGTAAGCCCTAATTTCCCATACCTATGCTGTTCTTTCAGTGCTTGTCTTACATAGCCTTTTAAACGCTCCTGTTCAGAAGCAGAATTCTCCACTTCCTTTTTTAAAGGATAATAATACCGGATTGCTCCATCAGCCCTTGCCCTGACTGCATAAAACGCTAAATCTGGTTCCTTCGTATTTTCTGCAAAAAATTGTATTCTTTCGGTTAAAGCATCCATCCACTGTAAACGCTTCATATTAAATTTATCTCTTGTTATACTGGACGGTGCGCTAAAATATCCATGCATCGCATTTTTTATATAGACACCCTTTCTAGACTTATTAAAAACCTTATATGTCGTTGCTTCATCTTCATGTATTCTTCCTTTGGGAAAACGGATTCCCTCCCACAAATCAGCCTTATAAAGCTTATTCCATGACACAATGAAATACGTGGCATCAGGATGATTGGCATCATACATATTCATGAGCAATTCTTTTCTGTTGTAAATAAAACAATTTTCATTTTCCCATTCCAAATCTTTTGGAGGCTCTGTAAAATGTGCTAAAACTTCACCCTCTACAACCTGGTACATAGAAAAAGCTACGTCACTCTCCGTACGAAGCAATTCATAATATAACGTATTGATAAAAAATGGGGCAAAAAAATCATCACTATCGAGAAAAGCAATGTATTGGCCCTTTGCCCGGTCAAGTCCCGCATTTCTTGCATCTGAAAGACCACCATTTTGTTTATGAATGACTACAACTCTTTTATCCTTTTCCTTATATTCATCACAAATTTTGCCGCAGCTATCCGGCGAACCATCATCTACCAATATCACTTCTAAATTTGTATACGTTTGGTTTAAAATTGAATCAACTGCACGTTTAAGATATGGCTCTACATTATAAATTGGAACAATTACGGAAATAAGGGGCTGTTCCTCATACATTGCGCTACCTCCTCTGTAAAAGCTTTACTGCAAATGACCGTAGTATTATCATAAAATATGTCATGGAAAACATACCCCGCTTAAAGAAGAAATAAATAATTTTATAATCTAAAAGCGGCAGATTAATAATAAATTTATCTTTATCGCTTACTAAATCTCTCCATGTTTTATAATAATTTTGAATTACCAATAGCTTTTCATTTCTGCTATGTTCTTCTATAAAAGCAAGTCCTTCCATATCATCTAAAAATTCAATCAGCAGTTTATTTTCCAAATTACCTGCGGCGATATTGTGGCCAAATAGACGTTCAAATGCTTCGCTTGTTCTTGCATACAAAAGAAGGGCAATTTCTAATTTATCCTTTCTCATTTTAGTGGAAAGGGTTGTCCCTCGATCATCCTGAATATATTCACAAACCGGTTTTTGAATGACTGCTATTTCCTTACAGTTTTCCATATATGATAAGTTGAAAATTAAATCCTCACCAAGGTTCATATCCCTTGGAAACCCAGTTTTTATTAACTCCTTACGATATAATTTATTCCAAGGCATATTTAAAAACCCAAGCATGTACAGTGAAAAGATTAATTCCTCATTGTTTTTGATTGTAAATATTCCTTCCTTGGGAGGAAGCTTCAAAATACTTCTGCCAAAAAACAAGTGATGATATCCCGCAATGACCATATCAGCCTCCGGATGCTGCTCCATTTCCATCATCATCCACTCTATCGAACTTTTATCGGCATAGTCATCACTATCCAAGAAGCGGATATATTCTCCCTTTGCCTCTTCAATTCCTCTATTTCTCGCACTGCTGACACCTTGGTTTTTTTGATGAATCACACGGATTCTCATATCCTTCTTCGCCAGCTCCTCTGCTAACTCACCCGATTTGTCCGGAGGGCCATCCACAATTAAAAGAATTTCAATATTCTCATAACTTTGCATGGTAAGACTTTCCACACACCTTTTCAATGTTTTTTCACTTTTATAAACCGGTACAATTACACTTACCATATAGGCTCCTCTCTATAAATTCATTGCTAATAATACAAATTGATAAACCATATATAAGTTTAGTACACCGCATACAGCAAAAACAAGTCTATTAATCCACAATTGATCAATCTTAAACTCCCTTTTCCTTTGGAAAAAGCAGCTGAGGAAAGGTAAAAATAAAGGTATAAAGTATCTTCCCTGCACACCCTGAATCACATCATTACCAACAGCAGTATAAGACACATACATAGAAGTCCAAATTACTGCAGATGTCCCTAATATCATAATTAAATTTAAGATAATATATTTTAATCCAATTGCGCTCACTTCTAAGCGTTCCCTAAGCGCTCCGGTATGCTTAGATACAACTGCTGCAAACACTCCTGTCAGTAAAAGTATCCAATTCCATATCCAGTGTGAAAAACCTAAATAAGCATAACCGGCAAAACCGCGGCCTTGAAACAGGTAACCTGACAACATGCCAAACATTGATTTTAGAAGCAATACAGTATATTCCAGCGGATTACCAAAGATATATTGGATCTGTCCGCTCATGCTCGTGCCGACATTACGCTTGTCACCCATAAAAGCAGCATTACTCACAAGCTGATAATCACCGCCGGCAACCGGCAAGGGCTTGAATATTCCATAAATCATAAGTGCTGCTACCATACATACACACAATTTAATAATAAACTCCTGCCCTCGATTGACAAATTTCTTCTTGCCAAAGAAAACAACCATCAGTGTCATAACAATATAGACCGGTTTCGTCAGACTGCCAATCACAAATGCACCTAAAAGTCCTAAAAGATGATACCATTCCAAACGCTTTTCAGGCGTCAGCAATTCATTCGTAACATATACCGCAGCCAGCAGCAGAAATGCCGTTACTACCCCATCATAGCTGATAGCGGAACCAATAAACAGATTATTGGGCAAAAGTCCAATCAAAACTACGACAGGCTTATATGCCGCTGCTAACTTTATTGCTAAAAAAACAATGGCAATATAAATAAGGAGATTTCCATACTTTGCAAGTGCCACCATACTTGAAAAATCACTGCCTAACACTCTGCCAAGATAGAATCCGGCGGCATTCGGATAATATACCCGGTCCTCTGATCTTGTAAAACGGCTTTGGTACGTAATATCCGCCCAGCTATAATCATGGTTTTCCTGCAAATAATTGTCTACTAAATTTCTTTCTGTCCTATTATAGAACATCGGCAAAAGGTTTCCCTTCATCTGCATGGCACTTTCTGTTGTTTCAATTGCATTCCCAAATGATAGATCATAAGCTTTCTTTGCATGCACATGTTCATCAAAGCTGACTTGATTTGTCCCTATTCCCCAAATTAAAAGTGTCCCAATTGCAAATGCACAAATGGCAAAAACCCATTCCGGTTTATCTCTCGTCAGCTTCTCTTCAAAAATAAGCCATGCGATACCGCCAAAAGCAAAAAATAGAAATGCTACTCTAAGCAAGTTAGGTGCAAATACATTAGACAGCCCTATTTCTATTTTACTTGTATTAATTTCTTCTCCTGATAGTACCGTAATTTTAAGACTGTCACACATTGTGTTAATTACACTAACACCAATGTCAATTCTCGGATCGATAGTGCAGTAAAACGGTCCGATTTCTAAGTTCTTGTCACTTCTATAAGCAGTTACCTGATACCCCCCCTTTTCCTCTAAGGGCACCTTCACCTGCATCTCACGCACATAATACGAAGTATCTAATTTCAAATCAATTATCGTCTCTTTTACCTCACGATACAAAATATCGTCTTTTTTTATGATACCTTCATCTAACTCTTCTACATAAGTTTCACCATTATGCTCTGCGATTAACCGCTCCGTTTCCTGACGTACCTCTATCGCTTTAACCTCATCCTCACTGAGCTTTGCTAATCCGTCTTTTACTTCAATTCCAACATTTTTAGACTGATTTTTTAAATCAAAATTTAATGAAGGCTGTCTTTTTGTAATCGCATGAAACTGAAATAAAAGACATTCTGCCAACATCGCCATTGTTAATAAAAATATAATTAAGGAAAGTACAGAAGCAATTTTCTTAATTTTGTCATGATTAGTCCGGTTTAACTTACTCATGCACCGTACCTCCTTCTTCCACCTTTCTTTTAGGAAGCCGATTACCGAATTGTAATGTCATACTAACGGCCAAAAATACAAAGGATAATATTCTAAAATCATAAAGGAAGGGATATGTGTTGTGGCTGTAAATACAACTTAGCATAAGCTCTCCACCCGCCTCTTCCTCTTTGCTGTTTCTAACAATACTTGAAGCATACTTGTCCACCGTTGTATGATTAAAACGCAAACTAACATAGTCTTCACTATTTCCATCATTCCCAGGAGCATAGGCAAATATAATTAAAACCTTTCCCTGACACTGCTCAGAATTTGAAAAAGGCAGATAAACATATTGAAAATCATATGCCTGGCTGCCTAAATCATATATATTTTCACTTACCTCGGTCCATACATCTTCATTTTCTTCACTATTTGCATTTTGCACAAAAACGCTATACTGTAAGTTTGCCCCTGCTAATTGCTTTTCATTTTTAGAAATCCCTACCTGAACTCCTTGCAGCGGCCTTGCTTCTGTCTCCATCATATAGCATATTTTAATAGATTCATCGCCTTCTTTTAATGCAATATAAAAGTCTTCATCACTTTCCTGCATATTTACTTTATTTGTATCCAATACTTTATTGGGAAAAAAAAGACTGCCAACGAACCCTGCAAAGCAAAGCAGGGTTATTATCGGCAGTATAATATTTAATTTCTTTTTCAAATTGTCAAAAAGCTTTGAAAAAAGATTCTTCATGGCATTTCTCCAATTGTTATTCTCCAAGACCTAACCGATTAATCGCTGAGAAAATAGCTCTAACGGATGCTCTGGTAATATTGCTGCTTACACCTACGCCATAGGTAACTCTACCATCATCAGCATCAAGTAAGTGAATATAAGCTGCTGCTTTCGAATCAGAACCGCTTTGCAAAGCATGCTCCTCATAGTCTAATACTTTAATGCGCACTCCAAGCTCATCTCTAAAGCCTCGCTGAACTGCATCAATCGGACCATTTCCAACTGCTTCAAACACTTTTTCCTGATCATGATCGGTATACGTAACAACAACCTTTGTATCAAAATCAGAATCAATTTCACTGCCGGTATCAAACATCGACAGTTTTCTAAAATGAAGCGGCTCTTTCTGATTTAAATACTGATTTCTAAACTCTTCCATAATTTGTTCCGGTGATACTTCACCCTGCTTCTCTGAAATATTTTGAATGACATCAGCAAATTCTTTGTGCATTCCTTTTGGCAGCTTAAAGCCAAAATAAGTGTCCATAACAAAAGCAATACCACCTTTGCCCGACTGAGAATTTATACGGACAAACGGCTCGTATTCCCTACCGATATCGGCCGGATTGATTGGCAGATATGGAACTTGCCAAATCTCACTCTTTCTCTCCTGCATTGCCTTAGTTCCCTTATTGATTGCATCCTGATGGGAACCCGAAAAAGCTGTAAATACAAGCTTACCCGCATATGGGTGCCGAGGATGAATCGGAATCTTACAGCAGCGCTCATATATTTCAATAATCTCATTCACATGCTCAATGTTTAGTTCCGGATTAATCCCTTGTGTAAACATATTATATGCAATATTTAAAATATCAACATTACCGGTTCTTTCTCCATTACCGAACAAAGTTCCTTCAATACGATCTGCACCTGCCAAAAGTGCCAGCTCAGCTGTTGCAACACCGGTTCCTCTGTCATTGTGAGGATGCACAGAAACAATAATGCTTTCTCTATTTTTAAAGTTTTTAATTAACCATTCGATACGATCTGCAAATACATTCGGTGTTGTCATCTCTACTGTCGAAGGAATATTTATAATTATCGGTTCCTCTGCTGTTGGGTTCCACACCTCTTGCACTGCTGTGCAAATTTCCAGAGCATAATCCAGCTCCGTTCCGGTAAAGCTCTCCGGTGAATATTCCAAGGAAATTTTACCATCAAATTTTTGCGCACGTTCTTTTACCATTTGTGCTCCATGAACAGCAATTTCCGTAATTTGCTCCTTATTCATATTAAAAACAACATCTCTTTGCAGCGTAGACGTAGAATTATATATATGAATAATTACATTTTTACAGCCTTCAATCGCTTCAAAGGTCCGATCTATCAATTCCTCCCGGCACTGGGTCAAAACTTGAATCTTGACGTCGTCCGGAATCAGCTTGCGTTCTACTAACTGGCGCAAATAGTCAAATTCTATCTGACTGGCCGCCGGAAAACCAACCTCAATTTCTTTGAAGCCTAATTTAACAAGAAACTCAAACAACTCAATCTTTTCTTCAACAACCATCGGATCAATGAGTGCCTGATTACCGTCGCGCAAATCAACGCTGCACCAAATCGGTGCCTTAGTTATCTCTTTATTAGGCCATTCTCTTTCCGGAAAGTATTCCACCGGGGTTTTATTATATTTTTTATAGTTCAACATGTTTTTATTCTCCATTCTTTGTGAAATATTTAATTACGCCTTTAGTAATGTAATATTTAAAAGCTGCATAGCTGCCTTAATCTCAAGCTGCATAATCGATATATCACACTATACTTTTTCAGAATAAACACCTTTTTTTTGGTTACCTTACTAACCCCACATTGCTCACTTCTTTCTTTATTTTATTCTTACATAAATACAGCCCATCAAAAGATGGGCTGATTCGTATCTTTATTCACCAAGACCACTCTCAATAGCACTTACCAGCGCCACAAGAGCTTCCTTTTCGTCTTCGCCATCACATACGAACTCTACTTCATCTCCACATTTAACACAAGCACCAAGCACGCTTAACACGCTTTTGGCATTTGCTGTATTATCTCTAAAAGTAAATGTAATTAATGATTTAAACTGCATTGCTTCCTTACATAGGATACCAGCAGGTCTTAAATGTAGGCCCGTAGGATTCTTTATAACAACCTTTTGACTTACCATAGAAATTCCCTCCACTAGATTATATAGATCCATTCCCATTACCGCAAAAGTGTAAAATTAAAACTTTAAGCGACTATAGTATTGTACCATATCTATTAAACTTTCTCAAGTCTATAGCATAACATCCTGTATGAGATATTTTAATCGCCTTGCTTCTTCTACAATCTGAGTTTGATTCTTTCCTTCAATCATGACACGAACAAGCGGCTCTGTTCCTGAGGGGCGAATTAAAACTCTGCCCTCGCCGGCAAACTTTTCAGTCAGCTTAGCAATTTCAGATGCAATCTCAGGATATTCCATATAGCTTTCCTTTTTATGATTCGGAACCTTGGCATTTAAAAGTGCTTGAGGTAATACCTCCATTACTTTACTAAGCTCTGATAAAGGTTTCCCTGTTTCTACCAAAACCTGCAAAAGGTGCAGTGCGCTTAAAAGCCCGTCACCGGTTGTATTTTCATCCAGAAAAATAATATGTCCGGATTGCTCCCCGCCCAAATTGGCACCAATCTCCTTCATTCGCTCTAAAACATAACGGTCGCCTACCTTTGTCTGCTCAATCTTAATTCCGTTTTTCTCACCCATTAGGAAAAATCCAAGATTACTCATTATGGTTGCTACAATTGTGTCGTCTTTAAGCGTTCCGCTTTCCTTCATATAATTTCCAATGATAGCCATGATCTGGTCACCATTTATTTCATTACCATTCTCATCAACAGCCAGTAATCGATCTGCGTCACCATCAAAAGCAAGACCAATATTTGCCTTTTCAAACACAACCCGGGCCCTCAGCTCTTCCATATGAGTCGAACCGCAGTTTGCATTAATATTTGTACCATCCGGATTATTATGAATAGCAACAACCGTTGCTCCAAGCTCCTTTAACGCTTCTACCGATGTATAAAAGGATGCCCCCTCAGCACAATCTACAACAATCTTCATTTCGCTTAAATCAATCGGTATTGATTGGATTGCATGATTGATATATTCTTCTCTGGCATCGGCACGGTATTTCACTTTACCTACTCCGGAGCCAAGCGGAAACTTCACACCATACATACCATTACGTACCAATCCTTCAATTTCATCCTCCAGGCTGTCCGGAAGTTTATAGCCGTTGGCATCAAAAAATTTAATTCCATTGAATTCTACAGGATTATGCGAAGCTGAAATAACGACTCCGGCATCGACTTTATATTTTCTTGTTAAATAGGCAACTGCAGGTGTCGGAACAACTCCTACATAAACGGCATTAGCACCAACAGAGCATGCCCCGGCCATTAAAGCATTTGCTAACATATCACCGGAAATTCTTGTATCACAGCCAACCATAATGGTCGGCTTATGATTATTTTCCTTACTGAGCACATAGGCACCAGCCTGCCCAAGCTGCATCGCCAGTAATGGTGTTAATTCTTCGTTAGCCACTCCTCGGACGCCATCTGTTCCAAATAATCTTCCCATCGTATTATTCCTTTTTCTCCATTAATTTAATTGTCATATTAATATTACTTTTTAATTCTACTCCGTCAGGCAACGTGATTTTTACAGGCACAATATAGTTACCTTCAGCAAACTTATCAATTTTTTTCTCTTCCATATAAGCATCTAAATCAACCGTTGCCGTAATATCTGAAACATCCAGAACATCCAAATCTTTTGCCAAGCCCATAACCTCTAAGTTCAAAGGCTCACTCGCACCCGTAAGTACAATACGGTAATCTGTCGTGGCATCTCCGGATACAATTACATTAGACTTTTCAAACTCAACAGTTTTTGATATCAGCTCAACAATTTCAGCAGTCACTGTTACTTTTCCGTTAAAGTCTTTATCGGCAAAAGTGATTCCCTCCGGAAGATATTTTGAAATGTCAACAACCTGCTTAACATCATTAATCGCGCCTTCAATATTAACTGCTGTACTAGGAATCAGTAGTTCATTAACCGATGAAAGTACTCCTGATTTTCCGGCTACAACAACAGAAACCGGTTCCGAAGCAACATTCCCCGTTGCGCCATATCCATAGGCGGCATTTCCTGAAACAGTAAATACAAGCGGTACATCTTTTGTTCCCAGTACTTCAATTGTCATACTAACGCTTGAAATATTTTTTGTTAATGCCTTTGATTCAAGAAGATTATCATTTTCATCATAAAATTTTAGATCGACACT
Organism: uncultured Roseburia sp.; assembly: GCA_964410675.1. GTDB lineage: Bacteria > Bacillota > Clostridia > Lachnospirales > Lachnospiraceae > RGIG3040. The sequence goes on along the minus strand of CAYPIB010000018.1, from coordinate 8,999 downwards.
TGTTCGGATGCTGCTATTCATATTAGCAACCGATGCTTCTGCCGTCACTCTATCGATTTTAGAAACAATTGATTCCGGTCCAGAAATACGTACTACATTTTCGGCTAAAGAAATATCTCCCGTCACATAGTCAACTGCCGGCTCTCCCGTCACAATCGGTGTAATCACACACTGTCTTTTTTGAAGTTTTTCAATTCTCACTTTTAAATATTCCGTCTTTGGTTTAATACTTTCTATGCTGTCAGAATAACGAGTAGATTCTACACGAATTCGAATCGTTCCGTCACTTTTCATCTCTTTCACATCGGCAGTAGCCCTTAAATTATCTTTAGATAAATAATTTAAAATCGTACGTTTGGCAGCTACATTAACACTGATATTATCTGTACCTTCTAACACCTCATAAACTTCACCTTTATTCGTAATGACATCGCCATTTAAAATTTCCACCGGGATATTATTAAAAGGTGCTAAAACTACCGGATCACTTAGGTTTACAACCGCAAGCCATAGTATAATAGAAATGATAAGGGCCAGAATTTTCAATCCAAAGTTTCTAAATAAGCCATGCTTTTTCATGCTCTTCCTCTTCCTTTCCACTTTATCCGTTTTCTATCACCATTTCCCTTACTTTTCTTATTTTGTATTAAAGCGAGTTTTTCATGCAGTTCCTCTTGATTTACATTACGGTATAAATTACCCTCATAGGCAGCCGATACCTTACCTGTTTCTTCTGATACGACTATAGTCATTGAATCCGTCACTTCAGATATACCTACACCAGCACGATGCCGTGTTCCTAATTCCTTTGACAGTGCCATATTATCTGACAGCGGTAAATAACAGGTTGCCGAAATAATACGGTTGCCTCTGACAATAATTGCACCGTCATGGAGCGGGGTATTATGTTCAAATATATTTACAAGGAGCTGGCTGCTAAGAACTGCATCCACCTCAATTCCCGTACGTTCAAACTCAGCCAAAGACAGGTTTTGCTCTATTACAATAAGCGCACCGGTTTTTTCCCTTCCCATTTCAAAACACGCTTTCACAATTTCATTTTTGGTACGATCAGAAAATAAACCCTCTTCTGATTTACCGGAATCAAATGTAAATAATCCACTGATAAAGCTTTTTCGTCCCAGCTGTTCCAAGGCACGGCGAAGCTCCGGCTGCAGCACGACTACAATACCTACTATGAATACTTGGAATACCTTGTCTGCAATCCACAAAATAGTCGTCATTCTAAAAATGGCAGCAATGAATAAAAAAACTAAAATCACCACAACGCCTTTTAAAAATGCCCATGCTTTTGTGTTTTTTATCCAAACTAAAATTTGATACACCAAAAAGGAGATAATAATTATCTCCACAAAATCGGTCCATAAAATATTCTTGGGAATATGCATCACCGTAAGATATTTATCTATGAAATTTGAAAATCTCTCCAAAATATCCATCTTTGTTTATATCACCTTATAATACACTTGTTATTTTTTTAACTGTTTTGTTTGTCTTAGACAGAGAATTTTTTGGAACCGCTTTTACATAATAATAGTACTCATCATCCTCAAATTGCACATACTCTGTCCGTGTATAATCTACATTAAATATAAAAAATTGCAACACTTTCGCAAACAGGAATGAAAAAACCGCTCCTAATATAGTACCTAAAATAGATGGGCTCGTGTCTAGCACTAAGTCGCCGAGTAAGAGCAGTACTACACAAGTAACAGACCCTGCAACCATTGCAATTGTCCATGCATGGTCTACAGACATCCTCCTAATTATATATACGAGTAATACAGTCAGCGCAAAAGCGGCTATCGTCACCAGCATGGCTTTATTACTAAAAATTCCATCAATTAAAAACCTCAATTTGCCAACTGCATTATCCACCTCAAGGCTGTTTAAGGCTGTTTCATTTATCTGCACATACGTAACAAGATAATATACAATAACACCGCAGCTAATCGAAATCATCGAAAACGGTGTTCCGATTAAACCGGCTGCCAGTACTACTAAAAACGGTATTTTCATGATAAATGCCAAAGGAAGTAGTAGTACAATCAAAGTATCTCTTGGAGTAAAGCGAAAATACAACAAGAACAGCAAAAGAAATAATGCACCTGAGACAATTGCACATTCTATGCTGAGTTCATACATATGAAGCACAACAAAAACAGCTGCTAATAAAACAATAAAATTAACGGGAAGAAAAGAACACATTAACGCAACTACCAGTACAATTAAAACATTGTTTAAAATACTCATATATCCTAATGCACTATTAATAATGGCGAGTGTTGTTATGGCCAGAATAAATTTTAAAAACGGTGTAATATATACCTCGTATTTACTATAAAAATTTCTTAAATTTTCCCGTATTTCTAATAATACCTGCATAAACTTCCCTTTCTATGCCATCATCTCTTATTTTCCTGCTCATATAGAGCAGAAAGCTTTTTTAGATTATAATGATAGCGTTTCAGGCTCTTTTTCGCCTTGCTGTATCGATAGGAATAGATAACATATGAAATAAAAGCATATGCTCCAACAAAAATACAGTAATACAACAACACGTCTTTTCCAAACTTAACAAGATCTTTTTTATAAATATCCTGCATAAAGGTTTCAAAATCATAATATATAAACAATCCAAACAGAATAATATAAGAGATTGTAGCACACGCAATTGACTTTAGCACATGTAGTTCTACATAGTCACCTCTGAAATAACTTCCAATTGACATATTCCTGCGACCTTCATTGCTCTCATATGCCGCCATCTTTGTCATCAGTTTAATCCGTTCTTCGTTTAACATAATAAACTCCTACTCCTTCTTATCAAGAAAGCGCATTCTAGACTTCTCCCTTGGGTCTTTCGGTTTCTCAACAACTGGCTTTACCGGCTTTTTAATTGAATCACTTAAATTATTTGCCATATCTACCTTGCATTTATTACAAAATTTCCCGCTGCCAATCATAGCTCCACAACGTTCGCAAGAAACCTTTATCGGTGAATCATCCGCAAATTGAAGTCTCTCTTCACGTATCCAATGTTTAATTTGATTTACTTCCACTTCACATTCTTCCGAAACGATACTGATGCCGACTCCAGGATTATCCTGTACAAATTTTTTTACCTCTTGAAATTTTTCTTCCAATTCTTCCCTGCATCTCACACAGGTGATTGGTCCATTCACATAATTGAAAAGCTTTCCACATTTCCTACAATTACGTACATCCATTTTAATACCTCCATAGCAATGTTTTATGCTCAAGACTCTCCAATAGCTACTGTTAAAAAATAAATATCTTTAATTCCAGCATTTCTGCAAGTATATGATAGCGCATTTATGGTGCTTCCAGTAGTGTAAATATCATCAATAATAATAATCGTATCTAATTTTACATCATTTTGGTAAATTTTGAAAGCCCTTTTCAAATTATTTTGTCTTGCCGCCTCGTCCAGCTGCTTTTGAGGTATCGTATTTTTTACTCTTTCCACAATGCTGGCACAGACTGGAATTTTGGTCCTTTTGGATATTGCGTCTGCAAGTACCTCGGCTTGATTATATCCTCTTACTCTCTCTTTGTCCTTATGAAGCGGCACCGGTATTAGAGCTTGGGCATCCCAACCGGCAATCTTTTGGTTTAAAAAGCGCACGATTTCTTCGGCATAGAAATCAGCATATTCCTGACGTCCGCCATATTTAAATCGATATAAGGACTGTTTTAACGGCTGATATGAAAATAATGCCGCTCCCTCTTTGTAAAAATATCCTTTTTCCATACAGTCGGTACAATATTCCGCCTCTGCACATTTTAATGGCTTTCCGCATTTTTTACAAGTGGGTTCTTTAATATATATTATCTTGCTTCTGCAATCTACACATATTTTTGCTTTTCCCGGAAATAAAATTTCATCACAGACCGGACATCTTCGCGGATAAAGTAAATCAATAATTTTTAGCAAATGCTCTCCTCTTTTAAAGTCTTTCCATTTTTGTAATAAAATATCGTTTTTGTTTCATTTCTATCAATTACTTCCTGCTAACTCTAAGAGTCTGCTGCACAGGCCGGAATATCGTTTTTGTTCATTTTCATTTGTAATCATTTGATTAATTATATCTTTACTGCCTAAAATAGTTACACAGTTTTTAGCCCGTGTTACCCCGGTGTAGAGCAGATTACGGTTCATTAAAAGTCTGGGCCCCGAAAGTAAAGGCATAACCACAGCGGGATATTCACTTCCCTGCGACTTATGTATCGTAACAGCATATGACAGCTCCAGCTCATCCATTTGTGAAAAAGGGTACCTCACTAATTTTTCTTCTTCATAGCAGACAACAACTTCCTCAGCATATTCATTAATTTCTTTAATGATTCCCATATCACCATTAAATACGCCAAGCCCCTTATCGATTGGGATATGGTACTTACTATCAATTTCCCATTCCAGCTTATAGTTATTGCGAATCTGCATCACCTTGTCGCCTTCTCGAAAAAGAAGCTCTCCAAATGAGTGCTCTTTTTTCTTTTCTGACGGTGGATTTAAGTAGGTTTGCAGCACTCGATTGAGCATTTCTACTCCCAGTGCCCCTTTTCTCATTGGCGTCAGCACTTGAATTGCATAAGAAGAAGCATTTACATACGATGGCAGTTTTTCAGTAATCAACTGTACCATATGTTTATATATGACATTTACATCACTTCTTTCCAAAAAGAAAAAATCCTTGCTTTTATTGTTTAGAACGATTGGTTGTCCCTTATGAATATAATGAGCATTTAATACAATATGACTTTCTTCTGCCTGCCTAAATATCTTTTCCAGCCGGACAATCGAAAAGCAATGACTCTCTATCAAATCCTTTAACACCCGTCCAGGGCCGACGGATGGCAGCTGATTACGGTCGCCGACTAAAATCAGTTTTGTCCCTACCGGAATTGCTTTTAATAACGATTGAAATAAATATATATCAACCATCGACATTTCGTCAATAACGATTGCATCCGCCTCCAAAGGATTGTCTTCGTTTCTTTCAAAAAAAATTCCTGCGCGTTCTTCGCTCATTCCACCATTGAGCTCCAAAAGCCGATGAATAGTTTTTGCTTCATATCCGGTTGCCTCGGTCATACGCTTTGCCGCCCGGCCTGTTGGTGCAGCCAGGCAAAAATTCATACCAAGAGACTCGAACAATTCTAATATAACCCGGATAGTCGTTGTTTTTCCCGTTCCCGGACCTCCTGTAAGCACGAATACACCTCGGCTTACACTGGAAAGCACGGCTTTTTTTTGCAGTTCATCCAAACTTATTTTATTATCCTGTTCAATGCTATTAATTTTTTTTAATAAATACTCCCTGCTTTCCTCTTCACAGTGAATATTTAAGTCCAACAACATTTTAGCGCAATTCATTTCACAATAATATGCTGTACTGCCATAAACCTGCACTTCTTCTTTTACCTGACGGATAATAATCTTCCGGTCCATTGCAAGATTTTGAAGCGGTACCTCGAGTTGTGAGGCTTCTACTTCTAAAATTTCTCCGGTCTTTTTTAAAAGCACGTCCTTTGGCAGAAAAATGTGACCCTCTAAGGCTGCAAGAGAAAGCATATACAATAGACCACTTCTAATTCGATAGTCTGAATCTGTATGAATTCCTACCTTTCTTGCAATTTCATCTGCTATTTTAAATCCCACTCCCTGCATATCCTCTGCCATGCGGTATGGATTTTCTTGGATCATGGAATAAAGCCCATCACCATATTCATTATATATTTTTACTGCCAGCGTATTTGAAATACCATATTTCTGCAAAAATACCATGGCATCTCTCATATCCTTTTTTTCCTGAAATAAAACCGCAATCTCTCTGGCTTTTTTTTCGCTTATCCCCTTCACCTCAGCAAGACGCTCCGGTTCCTCTTCGACAATTCGAAACGTATCACAACCAAAGTTTTTGACAATTCTCTCCGCCAGTGCCGGCCCTATCCCCTTAATTGCCCCTGACCCCAGATAACGTTTCATACTCTCTGCGTCCTCTGCCAGCTTATGCACATAACTCTCCATTTTAAATTGGCTTCCATACATAGAATGTTCAACAAATTCACCTGTCAGCTCCAAACTTTCCCCATTTTCGATTGTTTGAAACAAGCCAACTGCTGTAATTTCTTCCTTCTCCATAGCAAAGTTTAGGACTGTATATCCATTTTCTTCATTACGGTAAACAATATGTTCAACGTATCCATTTATAACACTCACGTGATTCTCCTCTTTCCGAAATAACCTATTTAGATTATAGCACCATTAAAAGTATACTACAATTATATCACAGGCAAATCTAACAGTCATGAATCGAGCTCAGAAAAAAATAAGGAAATGATTGGTGAATACCAAAAAACGAAAAAGAAGAAATCAGAACGGGCTGCCTTATGACAGCCCATTAATTTTATTATGTATTAGAACTGTAATTACGTTTCATCTGCTCATATAAAAGTTGTGCAAGACCAAGACTATTACCCTCAGTTGATTCGGCTGCATATTCCTTTAGCATCTCATCCTCAAAATAACTTTTTAGACCTGATGTCGCACTGGAAGTTTCTTCACTCTGCGGTATAGTTTTTTTCATTTCCTTAAATACCTGCTCCAAAAAATATGACTCAAACTGTTTACAGACATTCATTAATTCATCATCAGTTGAATTTTGCAAATTAGATGTGTTTAAATTTGAAATTTTACTTGCCGTTGTATCAGTTTCTTGTCCAATTAAATTGGCTGTATTAGCGAAATTAAGATTTCCAATATCCATAAGTGCCTCCCACTGTTAGCAATAACTAACTATCTTTTAAGACTGTTTGCCTGCTGAAGCATTTCGTCCGAAGCCTGAATCGCCTTGGAATTCAACTCATATGCACGCTGCGCTACAATCATATTTACCATTTCATCTACAACCTGAACATTAGAGCCTTCTAAATAACCCTGTACAACAGTGCTTTTCTTTAGATTCGCCGAGGTGGCTTCATTCAGTGCATTTCCACTGGCTGCTGTAACATTGTAGAGAGAGCTGTCCAATTTCTCTAAACCGGATGGATTTTGAAATTGAAAAAGTCCAATCTTAATTCCAAGTGACTGCGCATTTCCAGAAGCATCCGGATAGCAAATCTCACCATCGCCATTAACCGATACACGGTTAGAGCTATAATTGCCCTGTAATATAATCTGGTTGCCATTTGTGTCTAATACCGGATTACCATCAGATGATGTCAAGGTTAATCCGCTGCTGCCCACAGACCAGTTGAAATTACCATTGCGGGTATAATAATTTTTGCCGTCGCTGCCCCTGACCGCAAAAAAACCGTTGCCATCTATAGCGAAGGAAGCCGTACTCGTAGATTCATAAAAGTTGCCCTGCTTAAAGATTGATGTAATCGAGGAGTTACGAACACCCAGACCAACCTGCGCACTAATCGGCTTATCTTCTATGTTTGCAGTCGTTGCCTTCGTTTGAAGTGTCTGATATAACAGTGTCTTAAATTCTGCAACCTCTGTTTTGTATCCTAATGTATTGACATTTGCAAGATTATTTGAAATTGTATCAATATTTGTCTGCTGTGCTGCCATTCCGGTTGCTGCGGTCCAAAGAGATCTTACCATATTTGTCTACCTCCTAAAGCTTTCCAAGCTGATTTGCTGCAATCTGCAAAGTATCGTCAATCGTCTGGATTAATTTTTGATTGCTTTCATAGTTTCTTGTAACTGAAATGAGTTCAACCATCTCAGAAACAACCTGAACATTCGATGCTTCAAGATAGCCTTCAAATACTTTCGCCTCAGACGCCTTTATTGTAGCACCCTGTATCGGCTGGTAATAATTTTCGCCGTAATGCTCTAAATAGTTATAGTCTGCAAAATCTGTCACTTGCAGTTTTGTAACCAAAACGTCATTTTGATAAATATTTCCTCTGTCATCAATCGATGCCTGATGAAGCGGATCAAGTCTAATCGGACTTCCCGAAGAGTTCAGCACATAGTCCCCATCTTTGGTCACAAGATAACCATTCGTATTTAAAGTAAAGGAACCATCACGAGTATACTTCGTAGATGTCTGACCTGCCTTATTCGTAAAATTCACGGCAAAAAAACCTTTACCTGATAAAGCTAAATCAAAAGTATTTCCGGTATTACGAAAAGCACCCTGGTCATAGTTCGTATATGTCTCTCCCACCTTGACGCCTAAATTAGCTTTTCCAATGCATCTGGCAACTGCCGGATCTGAAGTATCCTTAATCTTATAAGCTAAAATAGAATCAAAGGACTGACTTGTTGCGCCTTCCTTTTTATAGCCTGTTGTCGCTGCATTCGCAAGATTATTTGTTAGAGTATCCATGCGCTTTTGTTCATTAATCATACCTGTATAGGCTGCATATAAACCTTTTACCATTGGAACCCTCCTCTTGTATTAAATTTCTTCTTTATATCCTGCTAAAAACTCTACATACTTTCCGGTACCAATCGCAACACAAGTCATTGGATCTTCTGCTGTCATTGTATTAATACCGGTCTTTGCAGAAATTAAGTCCTCGAGCCCTCTCAGAAGACTTCCGCCGCCTGTGAGTACAATTCCTCTGTCTGCAATATCTGCTGCTAACTCCGGCGGAGTTTTTTCAAGAACACTATGAATTGTTTCAATAATCTGAGAGGTTGTCTCTTTTAAAGCTTCTTCCGTTTCTTCTGATGTAACCTTTACAGTACGCGGAAGACCCGTCACTAAATTACGGCCTCTAACCTCCAAAGTATCCACACCTGTTCTTTTATAAGCAGAACCGATTTTTATTTTCAAATCTTCTGCGGTTCTTTCACCAATCAAAAGATTATGTTTCTTTCTCATAAAGCGGACAATGGCTTCATCAAAATCATCGCCTGCTATTTTAATGGAGGCACTGACTACGGTACCACCAAGTGAAATAACAGCAATATCAGAAGTACCACCACC